>JAJRAE010000166.1 GCA_028682985.1 Methanobacterium sp. | reverse complement strand
TGACCCCTGCTTTTTCTGCTTCAACCATCTCCTGTACCACTACTGCGATGTATACCTTGGAATGGTCGAAATTGTTCTCCTCCCGGTAGAATATGGCACGGGCTCCGAATAATGATGCCCAACATTTCCTTACATAAGTGATTAGATCTTCTTCACCTTTAACGTTAAGATAGGTGTCCTGCTGTCCTGCGAATGATGCTTCTGGCAGGTCTTCAGCTGTTGCTGAAGATCTTACAGCTACATAGGCATTTTCTTTTCCTATTCTATGACATAAAGCGTTGTAGGCTTCGATGATAATCATTTTAATATCATCTGGAATGGGTGTTTCATTTATGATGTTTTTAATTTTTCGTGCAGCTGCTTGTAGTTCCTTGTTTTTATTAACGTCTAAAGCATCAAGAATGTCCATTATTTCATTGAAGATCCCTGTTTCTTTTATAAACTGGTCGTAGGTTCTGGATGTTATCACAAATCCAGGAGGTACTGGTATTCCCGCCTGTGTGAGTTCTCCTAAATTTGCTCCTTTTCCACCGGCTATTGCCACATCTTCTCGGTTTAATTCTTCAAAAAATTCGACATGCTTCATGCTACAACACTCTTTTGTTTTTATTTGAATTTTTTCCAATATTTTTTAAAATTTAAAAAAATTTAGATTTTATTTATTTAACCAGTTCAGCGCCTTTATCCACTACCACCCTACATGGTACTGGGAATTTCATAGCTGCTCTTCTAAGAGCTTCTTTGGCATCATTGAAATTACGTTTGTTGGTTTTTATGGTCAAAACTCTCTGGTTAGCCTTTACCAGGGCTACGGAACTTACTGGCTTTCCAAATGCTTTTCTCATTCCATCCTGCACTCGGTCTGCTCCTGCTCCAGTGGCCATAGGATTTTCCCGTACAATGTGGTGTGGGTATACTCTTATCTTCAGATGGTATCCCATTCTTCCGGATTTTCTCTGCATGAATCTGTTTGAAGCAATACGTGCTGCTTCCAGTGCATTATGTGATAGTTCTGCTGGCTCTTTAACTGCCAGACTTACTGTTAAAGGAAACTCTGCTGAAAGGTTCCCCATATCATATTGAACTATCCTGCTACCAGGAATTTTTCTTATATAATCTTTTCTAGTGTATGCTCTAACCATTAAATAATCCTCCTTTATGAAATTAAATAAATAAGATTAATCAAATAGTATAGTATAACTTGAAATAATCTAACTTATTGGTTTATATTTCTTTAATATCATTTATTTAAATATATATTTTCGGAATATTTTCGAATATCTCAGCATCCAAATTAGGTGATACTAAAATGAAAATTGCAATAACTGGAAAAGGAGGGGTTGGTAAAACAACCCTTTCAGGTACATTGGCATTTATATTGTCCCAGACTTATAAAGTATTCGCCATTGATGCTGATCCTGATATGAATCTGGCATCCAGTATGGGCTTACACACCCAGATCACCCCCATATCACATATGAAGGACCTCATAAAAGAAAGAACAGGGGCAGAGTCAGGCAGCGCTTTTGGAGAGGTTTTTAAGATCAACCCCCAGATATCCGATCTTCCCGAGTCCATGTCAGTCCAAATAGAAGGCCATGATAACCTGAGGCTGCTGGTTATGGGTACAGTTGATAAGGGTGGGGAAGGATGCATCTGTCCAGCATCCGTGCTTCTTAAGGCTTTGATGCGGAATTTGATTCTTAAAAAAGACGAAATGGTCATTCTTGATATGGAAGCCGGAATTGAACATCTAGGAAGGAGAACAGCTGAAGCAGTGGATTTGATGATTATCGTAGTGGAGCCCGGGTTGAAATCACTGGAAACCGCTGAACGCATAAAAAAACTGGCTAACGATATTGGAATAAAAAAAATCACAGTTGTGCTTAATAAAGTTTCCAGCAAAAAAGAAAAAGAATTTCTGAAAACTAAACTAGATGATTTAGGACTGGATGTCCTAGGATGCGTGCCCCGGGATGATATGGTTATACAGGCTGATATGGATGGTAAATCATTGGTGAACTACCCCCAGTCAGTAGCACTGGATTATATCCGGGATATTGCAGAAACTATATTAAATGATGGTTCCTGAAATTAAACTCATGCAGATCCATTCCACCTTAATATTTCATTATGAAAAAAGAGAAGATGCAAATATTGGACTAAAATCACTAAATCCAGATAATATGGGTCTTATAAATGCCAAATTAGAAGATAATAAACTTATTTATCAAATTAGGGGAAATTCATTAAAAACTTTTCTGGCAACCGTTGATGATCTTTTATTTTGTGAAATGATGGTAGAAAGAGTGTTAGAAATTAAAAAATAATTAATATTACTAAAATTAAATAGCTATCAACCTGTATTAATTTAGTCATTAAAATCGATGTAGAATATATCGAAAAAATAAATATTAAAAAATTTGAATCTTAAATCTATAAAATTAAATTGGGGTGCAGAGATGAAATTCATTCTCCAGGGAGAAATAATACTTAGTAAAGATGCTATGGAAGCATACGATGATGTGGAAAAATTCATTAAACAGGCTAATCAGGATCTATTCTTAAAAGGAATTCCCCAAGATTCCCAAGAGGAAGCTTCAAAGATAATAAACTGGGAACTAGAAGAAAACAAGCTTAAGGTGGAGATAGTCTCCGGTAGAAAAGGCCGGGCTCATGACGCGCTTTTACGTATGAAAAAACCCTTAGGTCAGATATTGGGTAGTAAATATCATCTGGGAATCCGTAAAATCCTGGTAGACCACTACCAGATAGATATCCCCATACCCAAGGGGCCCGAGATAGATCAGGAAACAGGGATGATTAAAGAAGGGGAGATTGATCTATGGGCCACCACCATAGATAAAATACTGGACATGCCCTACGTATCACACTCAGAAATAACCGGGGATAAATTAAGGGTGGAATTTGAAGAACTGAATGAATCACACCTCAAAAAACACGTGGTGGATCGGGTCTTGAAGTTCATAAAAGAATCAGTTAAAACTGGCCCTGAAGGAAAAACAGGTCTGGAAATTACCAAACCATCAGATGAACTAACCAAACAGGTTACCAAGATCGAACCAGGTACAGTAGTATCCTCTAGTCCCAAACAGGAGTTCTACTTCAAAGGAGACCCCAGTGAAGAGGCTGCCAGTCTGGGCTGGGTTAAGAAATTCCCTGGTAAAGGCCAGTGGTTCTACGGGCCCAAACTAATCGCCCTGCAACGTGCTATGGAGGAAATTTTCCTGGAAAAACTAGTGTACCACCTGGACTTTACAGAATGCATGTGGCCCAAACTGATACCTATTCCAGTTATGAACAAGATGCGCTACCTGGAAGGTCTACCAGAGGGCATGTACTACTGCTCCGCTCCCCGCAGGGACCCGGAAGTTTTTGACAAATTCA
>JAJRAE010000074.1 GCA_028682985.1 Methanobacterium sp. | reverse complement strand
TGTCGGTTCTTTCCATCCTGGGTGTGCAGCAGCACCCAAGGGTGGGGTTGTTCGCCCATTAAAGGGGAACGTGAGCTGGGTTTAGACCGTCGTGAGACAGGTTGGTTGCTATCTAATGGAATTGTTTGTTGCCTGAGGGGAAGGTGGCTCCAGTACGAGAGGAACGAGCCGTCGGCGCCACTGGTCGACCGGTTGTCTGACAAGGCAATGCCGGGCAGCTACGCGCTAGATGATAAAGGCTGAAAGCATCTAAGCCTGAGGTATCCCCTAAAAATAGGCAGCATTAGGACATGGGTAAAAGACCCGTTTGATGGGGCAGGGATGTAAGCTTCGAGGCTTCGGCCGAGTTGTTCAGTCCGCTGCTTCCAACGTCCGAATTTGCATGTCTTCGAATTTCTAGCAAAGTTGTAATCGAACTTCTAGTTAGGTGTATTCAGTAAGGGTGAAATTGCATGGAAAATAAATTATCCAAGTAAAAGAATGAATAATAGTGGATTAAATTAAAATAATTCACTTAAATCTTTAACTCATTGGTACGGCGACCATAGCGGAGGGGCCACACCTGGACTCGTCCCGATCCCAGAAGTAAAGTCCTCCAGCGATTTGGATTGTACTGTAGGCGCGGGCCTATGGGAACTTCAAGACGTTGCCGGCCATCCTACTTATTTTTATTTAACAAATATTTTACATTCACCCATTATTTTAGGTGATAAACATATTCCGCATCCTAATCTTCTAAGGGAGATGGGATGCGGCACCCCCCCCTTTTATAATAAATTCTTTTTAATTAGTAATAATTTCACTAAAGTGAGGGTCTAGGGGATCTTAAACTTTCCACCTACAAATCAAAAAAGTGAATAAATTACTTTATTCATATTTTAAAAAAAAGTTCATTATATATACAGTCCATAATATTTACTGTCATATCATCATATTGACTGGTGCCTACGGTCCTCTTATGAGAACTGGCTGAGCCAACTGTGACTTTGAGAAACCCAGCACCGGACAGACTGCCTGCTGCGAGGGTTGCTCGGGGAGGAAAGGGTAAACTACCAGTGAACCAGACGAGTTAGTACGCAGGCAAAATCACATTTTATGCCTCTATCTTAGATAATAACCCTATATTGAACAACTACAGATTATTGAAAGTATTAGAACTCTTGGTTATGAACTTAAACTCTTTTTGTTAATTTTTTCAAATCTTTTTTTAACTGAACCATAATCTTGTTTATTGAATGGACATTCGCTCATGCAGATGGTGCAGCTTTCATTACATCCTCTGCATAATTCTGGTGTTATTTTAGATTTGTATATTTCATTGTTTGTTTTGATTTCTTTAATGGCTTGTTCAGGACATTTTGTTATGCATTTTCCGCACATATTACAATATTTTGGTATCCAGGAGTGTTGATTGTTTTTGTTAAAAGGTAAATTATCAATGCTTGTAAATATGGCTGTTATTTTTTGTCTTGGCCCCAGTTCGGGAGTTATAAGGAGATTGTTTTTTCCTTTCCAGCCTAATCCTGCATATTGAGCCAGTGCAGGGTAAGTTACTGATCCTATTGCGGGGTGGCTTGCCTGTGCCCCAAAACCATTTATCCTAAGATAATCAACTAGTCTATTTGTAATTTTCCCTAATTCATCATAAAGTTTAAGATCATTAACTGTTTTATCATTAAATTCATTATCTACCGCATTTTTATCTATTTCTTTGGTTAATACAATTGTATTTTCATATAACACTGATTTATCTTTAAAAATAATCTCTGGAGTTATTTTAGTATATCCTATGCTCATTATACCTAATGAATGTGCATTCTCTTCGAATTCATTAAGTAATTCACTCGAAATTTTATTTTGAGGTATTTTTGGGTTATTTTTTAATGATTTAAAACTATAATCAATATTTCGCCCTATCGATAACATAGTGGGAAATGCTCTCAATGGAGTTTTCTTTTCAACAACCACCATATTTGGTGAAAAATTATTAGATTTAATAGATCCTTCTTGCTTATTTAAATTCACTTCCAATTCTTTAATTTTATTAATTCGCTTTTGTGTATATTCTGCTTTCAATCCACTTATGAAACTCATAGAGTAACTCCTATAATTCAAAAAATATAAAAAAAAAATGTTAAATTGTTTATTCTGCTCCTATCATTTCTCCGTATTCCACTTCTATTTGGCACCCTTCTGGTCCGCAACAGAAATGTTGTAAGTCAAATTTTGCTTGCATTTTTTCACCTCCTAAATTTTTTACAATTTATTGGTTAACCGATACTACTATTTATTACTATCGGTTTTCCAATATTGGATATGCGAAAAATAGTAAAGATTATTTAATTGGATATCCAATACTTCATCATGGCATGTTGTGAAATGAAGGGCTACCTTACTTATCTAATTCTATGGATAATAGGTAAAAAAAGCTCAAATGGGGCAGAAATTGGAAGAGAATTAGAAAAAAGAAGAGGTACAGCACCTAGTCCGGGAACAATCTACCCTGCTCTTAAAGATTTAAGAAATAAAGGCCTTATCGATGTAGATGATGATAAAAATTATTCCTTAACTGCTGAAGGTAAAAAAGAATTAAGCATAGCATGTAAATTTTTCTGCAATATCTTCTACGATGTTGAAGAAATGATAAAACACTGTAAATAATAAATTTTTATTCTATAGATGTCATTGATATTCATCATCTAAATCTTCAGAAAGGGCTAGAAGATATTTACGCGGGTGAAATTGAGCTTGATTATCATATTTAATTACAGGTCCTGTTCTAAATGGTAATGGAACTTCTTCAGTATATGAAACTGGAATTCCAAGTTTTTTAGCGGCTTTAAATTCGTCTTTAATCACGTTAACATTTTCAAATGATT
>JAJRAE010000204.1 GCA_028682985.1 Methanobacterium sp. | reverse complement strand
TTCCCCAGTCCGGGGATGATAAAATAATCAAAATCAAGATATAAAAAATTTAAATTATATTTCATTAATTCATGGAATATAACTGATAGATCAGTAAAAGGGATAAAGCTGCGCTGAAAATCAGTGCCAGAGAGGTGGATAAGATCACCCAATGAGAAACTCCTCTTTTAATTTCTTTTCCTTTTATTCTTTCCATGTCTTTTCTAAACCTCCAGTATCCAACCGCATAAAAACCCATACTGGATAAAATAAATACCAATCCAATAACAGTTACTAAAAAAGATTTCTGACCCTCTCCAATAAACCGAGCTACAAATAGGCCTCCAACCACAGCAGTCAAACCGGTCCGAACCCATGAATTGAAAGTTCTCTCATTGGCCATCACCACCTGTTTTCTGGTGAGTTCAGTCTGTTTTTTATTATTTTCTTCTATTTCAGATATAGAGATTTCCTCCAGTGTTTGCCAAATTTATTCCTTTTTTTCAGAGGATTTTTCATCTTTATAGGTATAGGTAATGCTTTTTTCTCCTTCTATATCCTTTTTAGCCTGTTTTTTCTCTTTTTCATCTAATTTTTTTCTCCGCTTCTTGGGGGATAATATTTCTTCATCATCCATGCGTTATCACCAATATAAAATTAAAAAATGGGAAATAATTAATTTTTTTAAAAAAATTTTTGATTAATTTAGTCAGCTTCTCTTTCTTTTTCCCGTTTTTTCATTTCTCCTTCAATTTCTTTTTTCTTTCCTTTCAAGGTGCCTTCAATTTCCTTGGCTTTTCCCTTTAATTCTCCTTCTGTTTCTTTAAGTTTTCCTTTTATTTCTCCTTTTTTTTCATCCATTTTAATAACTCCTGACAGTTTCAATAAAAAAAATATGATATGCATTACTAATATTGTACCTTAATCCACTTTATAACATCTTATATTATTAATAACAAATAAATATTTCTACATCATAAACCATAAGAAATCCTAAATTAGAGGTAAAACATTAAAAAAAAATATTTATATACCAAAAATTGAAAAAAAGGGATTAATCTAAAAATAAACTATTTTTCAACTATTTTCTTACCATCGGGAGTGGGAAGAACCTGTAATTTACCGCCTGCAAACTCTTTATCCAGTTCTTCACCACCATAGTACATATGCAGAAATATGGCCAGGGCAGAGACCTCTGAATGGGGCTGAGTTGTAACTGATATATTCCAATCAGCTTCCCCGTAAACCTTAGCAGGAACTCTAGAACCACCTACCACCACAAGCTTTTCTTTATCAGATTTCTTAATAGTGGGTATTATTTCCTGCACAGGCTCTCCATACATAGTCAGATGGATAACTTCCCCACCACCATTCTTCCATTCATCAATAAGATTATCCCAGTTCTTTCGATATTCAACCTCAAAATCACCACCCCATCTTTCTACCACATCAAGTACATTATCCATAAGCTTTTTATCCTCATCTCCACTTAGATAGATTTTTGAGGCTCCAAAAGCCCGTGCAGTGAGACATACATGGGTGGTTATCCGGGCATCTCTTCTTCCACGATGATCTAGTCTTAAAATATTAATAGCACTCATTTTTTCATCACTTTCATTAATTAAATCAAATTTAGAAAAACAACCATGAAAATCAAACCCAACATTCGGGATATCTCATTGGATGCCCCTAGAATATCTCCTGTAGCATATTCAAATTTTCTATGGGCGATAAATGCCATGCTAACCCCTCCAAGTAGACCTCCCACAATTCCCAGAATACCCGCCAGGTTAAGGAGGACATATCCAATTACCAGGGTTATAATTAAAGATAGGCACAGCACCTTCCAGTTCATAGCCTCTATGAAATACCTCCCAGTTCCATTTGGGTAAGGTTTGGAAAAAGTGCAACAGGTGATTAGTCCGATTTTAGCTGTCAATTCTGAAACCAGCAGTATGCTAAATATAATGGCTAAAGGGGCGGATGCTAATGTGGCGAAGGTTATAATGGCTACAATAAATAAATAAGCCAGACCCCCTGTTCCAATTTGCATATCCCTCATTATTTCTATGCTTTTATGGGGATGGGCGTGTGCCATCATGGCATCACCAAAATCAACCAGCCCATCAAGATGATGGAATCCAGTGAACCATATTGCGAAACAATAAATCATAGCTGCTGACATGAGTTGGGGTAGGTGAATTAAATCAGTTAATGCATAGCCCACCACACCCACTATAATTCCTATGAAGCCACCAATAATTGGCCATAGCCAGGTGAACCTGGCCATTTCCTCTATGCTGGTGTGAATATTAATGGGTAGAATAGTTGAAAATGAAAGCAATCCAAGAAATCCCCTCACACCACCAGAGCGGGATTTAATATTATCCGCTCTTAGATCAGTTTTCTTGGCCATTTCAAATTCACTCCTCAAAAATTCGGGACATACAGCCAGCTAAAAGCCCGGCAAATACATCATCAAGCACTGGACCCAGTTTCCCGATGACTCCGGGTTTTTCCTCATCATATCTTTTAAAATTAAATATGGCTTTGGTCCCGGCGATCTGGTTAGCTATGGCCATTCCCAGAACCTCATCTGAATACAGATAGGCAGGGTCATCTTCCACATCAATACCTCTGATTCTTTTCAGGTAAAGATCTTCCTCCAGCCTGATACCGGCCAGTATAAGGGTGGCTACATTCAGATCCTCCAGGGATTTAAGTAGCTGTTCAGCAAGTTTTAGATCAAGCTCTTCAGTCCTTTCTACCCCTACAACCAGCTCCATACCGGCTTCTACAAGATCTGAAATTTTAACTCCTGTACTCTCAATATGTCCTAAAATATCCGGTGGATATCCCATATTTTTAAATAATTTAAATGAAGCTTCCTGAACCTGTTCACGTACTTTAAAACGTATTTTTGTAATTTCATCTTCTTCTAATGTGGTTTCTCCACCTCTACAGGCTACTATCACTTCATCATGGCGGGAAACGTCTTCTAATCTTTTTATTCCTGAATCAGTTAAGGTATTTAATTTAGATTCCAGCACATCCTTAAATATATTTACCAGTGAAGTTCCGTTTAGATCTGCACATATTAATACAATATAATTCAAATTAAAAGCTTTATCAGCTAAAATAATTACTGTTATTTCTTCGTTTGTTAAATGAAGGATTTTATCAATGCCATTAGTAGAAATTATAGTGTTTTCCATGGAATTCCTATCAGGTTTTTCTTCCAAATAACTGGATTGGGGTTTTTTCCCAGAATCATTCTGATTTAAGTTTAAAATCCGGTGGGTTGATCTTATACCTCCCCCTATTTTGGAAGTGGCTAAGGATAAAAAGCCATTTTCCCTTTCTATAACCAGATTTTCAGGGGTAATTTCAAGAGTTGCATCATTGAAGCAGGTTTTAATTTCCATGAATTCACCATATAATGGTAGAGAATAATCAAAAATCCTTATCTTAATTGTATAAATATTGTTTAATCCATTTCTTTTATATATGATCTAATAATTCAATTCATTTTTATTAATCAATTAAATTTTAATCATACAAAACTATTTATTTTCTGGATTAGTATCTATTATACAAGGTGGTTATAAATGAAGGTGCATCTTAGAGTCTTTGTGGAGATGGAAAATCTGGGTAAAGCAATGAACGCACTTACCGATGCCGGAATTACCGGATTTTACATACTGGAATATCGGGGAATGTCTCCAGACGACTGGAAAGGCTTTTCAATAAAAGAAGATCCCATATCAGCTATAGGGATGATTCACAAATTCGCTACATCCGCGATATTAATATGTTCGGTGGTAGATGAAGAGAATGTAGATGGAATGACTGATTTAATTATAAAAGAATTAGAAGGCGAAAAATACACCATTCTACAAGTTCCAATACGCAAAATCATAATAGGTAAAGGAAATAAAACAAAAAAAGGATTTTAAATTTCTTTTGAATAAATTTTTTAAACCTGAAAATAAAAGATTCAACTTGATTTTTTTAATTACTTTTTTTCACAATCAAAGCAGAGATCTACATCTCGGTTGGTTTTAAAATTCTTGCCACAACTTTTACACTGTACAGTTTTTAGAGATGATTCCTTATCAACTATTTCCAGTGAACATGAACATTTCCACCCCATTTTACCCTTTAAAGCCTGTTCAAAGGCTTTATCTTCATCTACTTCGTTGCCCATTTATTCTCCCCCTTATTAATATTAAATTTGTTTTCATTTATAAAAATAAAGTTAAGAAATAGGGACGTCATTATCCCATTATTTCTTTTATATCTTTATCTGGTGTGCTTATTGGTCTAAGATCGTAATTAGATACCAGATAATTTAATATATCTTCATTAGCCCACCCCGGCAGGATAGGGCCGATGTACATACCTTTGATGTTGAGATAGAGCAGGCTCCACAATATGGCGGCTGCTTTCTGTTCCATCCAGCTTAAAACAAAGGTCAGTGGTAATTCATTTATTTCCAGTCCAAAGAGTTCGGATAGAGCTGCTACAATGTCTATACCAACTATGGCATCGTTACATTGGCCCAGATCAATCATACGGGGTATTCCTTCAATATCTCCCAGCTCTAGATCGTTGAATCGGTATTTACCACAGGCTAGGGTTAAGACCACAGTATCTTCTGGCAACTTCTGTACAAATTCGGTGTAGTAGCGGGCCATTGGTAATGGGGAATCGCATCCTCCTACTAGGAAGAATCTTTTTATTTTACCTGCTTCAACCAGTTCTTTAATCTTGTCTTTAAGTGACAGTATGGTACTGGCTCCGAATCCGGTGGTTAGAACGGTTTTACCTGGTTCTTCTGGGAGTTCAGGTAGGGATAGTGCTTTTTCAATAACTGGTGTGAAATCGTAACCATCTATGTGGGGTACGTCTGGTAATTGAGCCACTCCAGAAGTGAATATCCTGTCTTTATATTCATCTTTAGGAAGTAGTACGCAGTTTGAACTGGCTAAAATGGCTACAGGGTATTTTGAGAAAGTGGTTCTCTGGTCGAACCATGCTTTTCCCAGCTGCCCTGCGAAGTGTGGGTATTTATGCAGCTCAGGGTAACCATGGGCTGGCATGGATTCTGAGTGTGTGTAAACATTAATTCCTTTACCTTCGGTTTGTTTTAACAGTTCTTCAATGGCCTTAAGGCTGTGTCCGGTGACCACTATGCCGTGACCTTTTTTAGTCCCGGTTGGAACTTCGGTGGGTACTGGTTCGCCATAAGTTTCTATATGGGCTTTTTTAAGTAGCTGCATGGTTTTGATGTTCATCTCACCAGCTTCCAGGGCCAATTTAATTAGATCAGTGGCTTCGAAGTTCACGTTAGTAAGGGTGGTATAGAATCCTTTTTCTAAGAATGCGTCAATTTCAGAATCGGTATATCCCAGTTCCCGGGCATGATACAGGTAGGCTGAGATTCCTTTTATGGCGAAGAGCAAATTATCCTGTAATCTGGCTACAGTAGCGTTTTTACCACATACTCCTCTCACAGTACATCCAGTACCTCCTAAAGTCTGGGAGCACTGGTAACAGAACATGTCCACAGTTTCTTTTTCTTCTTCTTTTTCTTGAGCTTCATCCAATGGAACGAACTGATCTTTTCCTACGCCGCATAATGGGCATAGCCAATCGTCAGGTAGGTTTCCAAATGCTGTTCCGGGTCCTATTCCGGAATCAGGGTCTCCTATTAATGGATCGTATATATAATCGCATACCAAACATTTGTATTTTCTCATGATATCACCTAGTTATTGTTCGGTTTATACCGAATGTTCTATAATCTACGAACAAGAGTATTTATATGTTCCGGTTTTAATAGGAAGAACAAAACGGTTTAAAAAATTTAATAAAACCGATTGAATTTCTATATAATATTTATGATATCCAAATTATAAAAAATTATGTGAGTTTAATGGAGAGGGAATATAAAGAACAGGTTGAACTCTTTTCAACATCAAAGGGTTTATATGTAATTGACAGTCCTGTGAGAATAAATATACTGTCATTGCTAAGAGAAAAAGAGAGAAAATTTGATGAATTAGTGGATTTGTCAGGAAAAGCAAAATCCACAGTATCAGAACATTTAAAAAAATTAAAAGAAGACGGCATAATATCTTCCCAAGCGGACCCAGAAGATGCCCGAAAAAAAATATTCTACATAAAATCAGAATATCTGGGTGAATTATCAAGGGAGAAACTATTCCAGGAAGATCTTGGGAAATATATTCAGAGCTACCTGGAAAGTGATGGAAGCCCCTTCGAATTTTTCAGACTGCTCTTTCAAACCATCAGGGTGTCACTTATAAAACAGGGGATAAGCATAGACCCAATACTTCACGAAGCAGGATATAAAGTGGGAGAAACACTCTACCCCTCACTGGAAGACCCTCAGGATGATAAATTTCTTGAGAACATAGCAAAATTCTGGCAAACCCACCAGTTAGGTCAGGTGGAAGTGAAGAACAAAAATCCATTGGTGATCAATGTATATGACTGCTTCGAATGCAAAGGCCTGCCCTATCTTGGAAAAACAGCCTGCGCATTTGACATAGGGCTCCTCAAAGCGCTTTTCAACGCACACTACAAAAAACCTCACCAAGTCACTGAAACTGACTGCTACGCCACCGGAGATGAATACTGTCGGTTTGTAATTAAATAATCAAGCCAGAAATTTAATAAACATGGTCTAAATATTTTAATCCGCTATTAATTTAATACCAAAATTCATACTATATTGTTAATAATAAAACATTTACTCAAAAAAGGACTGCATATTTATGGTAATAATTATTGACCCGCAGAATGCCGGAATATCTGGTAACATGATGGTGGGGGCCCTGATAGATCTAGGTGTAGAAAAAGGAGAAGTCCAGGAAGTAATGGAACACTATGCCTCTTATTTCGGGGAAATAAAGATAAAAATAAATAAAACACGGAAATCAGGGATAAATGCTACTTATGCTGCTATCAAATGTCAGGATAAACAACCCATCAGATATATGAAATTATTAGAGACTCTGAACCAGATTGAACATGACTTGATCACGCCAGAAATACTAGACTTCGCCAGGAAAGTATTTAGAATACTGGCAGAAGCAGAATCCCGGGTGCATGGAACCGGCCTAGACCAGGTGCACTTCCATGAAGTAGGTGCGGCTGATGCCGTGGCCGACATTATGGGAACAGCCTACAGTTACCATAAACTTGAAATACATACCCAAAAGGTATATGGAATGCCACCAGCATTAGGTGGGGGAAGAAAAGAAATAAGTCACGGAACAATCAGCATACCGGCACCAGCAACCCTGGAAATACTTAAAGGCGGACCCACCATGGGGGGACCGGTAAATCAGGAGTTGACCACACCCACTGGAGCAGCCCTCTACAAAGCCATGGTTCAGGAATATATGACCTTTTATCCCCTAATAATAAACAGTAAAATAGGATACGGAGCAGGAAAGATGGACTTGCCTTTCCCCAACACCCTGAGGATTTTAGAGGGTGAATCACTAATGGGAAATGATAAAGTATCCATCCTGGAGACCAACCTAGATAACGTCTCTGGAGAAATACTTGGACATTCTTTCAGCAACCTCCTGGAAGCTGGTGCACTGGATGTAACTATAATCCCTACCATAACCAAAAAAAACAGGCCTGGACATCTATTAAGGGTAATAACCAGACCTTCAGATACTTTAAAAGTATCCGAAGCAATAATAAGAGAAACCGGTACATTAGGGGTCAGAGTGCTGCCCCAGGTACATAGGAACATAGCCGAGAGAAAGATCATTTCCATCCCACTGGAAATAAATGGAGAACAGCATAAGATAGATATAAAGGTGGGGCTAATTGGAGAAGAGATAATAAGCATAGCTCCTGAATATGAGGATGCTAAAGAAATATCTCAAAGAACGGGGATAAGCCTTAAAAACGTAATGAAACAGGCCAATGATGAATTCAGAAGGGTATTAGATAGACAAACCCTATTATAATTTTTTTATTTGAGGAGATTAAATGGTTAAAACAAAAGCTATCTCAGTACTATCCGGTGGATTAGACTCCACTGTCGCCACCGCTTACTACAAGAAACAGTATGAAATTGAAGCTATAACTTTTAACTACGGTCAAAGAAGTAGTAGGAACGAAATTCTATCAGCACAGGCAATATGTAATAAATTAAATATCAAGCACAATATCATCGAACTTCCCTGGCTTCAAAATCTAGGTAGCTCTGCTTTAACCTCTTCAGAGGCGATGCCAGAACTGGAGATGGACGAACTAGATGATAAGGAGTTTTGCACGGAAACTGCTCGCAAAGTATGGGTTCCCGGAAGAAACATAGTATTCACAGCTATAGCCACCTCCTATGCTGAAGCATTAATGGCTGAAAAGATAATAGTGGGCTGGGATCTAGAAGAAGCCACTACTTTCCCTGACAATTCCCGAGAATTTTTAGATGCTTTCAACCAGTTACTGAGGATTGGTTCAATATATGATGTGGAAATAGAAGCACCCCTTATAGATAAAAATAAGGAAGAAATAGTTAAGCTAGGTATTGAGGTAAATGCACCTCTAGAACTCAGTTATTCTTGTTATCAGGGCAGTGAAGAGCATTGTGGGGTATGTGAATCCTGTATGAGGAGAAAAAGGGCCTTTAAAAATGCGGGGATAACTGATCCGGTTAAATATATGAAGTGATTTTTTTTATAACATTTCCTATTTTAATAAGAAAAAAATGATTCATTTTAAATAAAAATAAAAAAGTGTGTTATTTTATAATCATCAGCACTTCACCAGCATCCACGGTGTCTCCCTCATCAACGTAGATTCTCCCCACCTTTCCTGAGTGGGGGGCGTGCACATCATTTTCCATCTTCATGGCCTCTAGAACAGCCACCACATCGCCCTCATTAACATGGTCACCGGGGTTAACCTTTAACTTGAGGATCATTCCCTGCATGTTGGAGGCAACTGCTCCCTCCACACTTCCCCGGGGAACTTTTCCGGATGTTGCCTCTATTTCCATATAGCCTACTGGTGTGATCTTCACGTCAAAGACCTCACCATCCACATCCACCGAGTATTCAGTGGGCAGGCCTGATGGTTGTTCATCACTTTTTGGCTCTTCTGGTGGTTTTAATGGTTCTTCTTCTATTTCACCACGTAGGAATTTAAGGGCTACTGCTGGATAGAGGGCATAGGTTAATACGTCTTCCTCTTTTTTTATCAGGCCTTTCTCCTCTCCTTCCTTCCTGTACTTCTCTAATTCAGGTTCCAGAAGATCAGCCGGTCTGACAGTTATCCTTTCTTCATCTCCAATAATTTGACGAGCTATTTCCTCATTAAGAGGTGCTGGCGGTTTGCCATAGAATCCCCGGATGTATTCTTTAACTTCTTTGGTTACATTCTTGTATCTCTCACCGTCCAGAACGTTCATTACCGCCTGTATTCCCACAATCTGGCTAGTTGGTGTGACCAGTGGGGGATAGCCCAGGTCTTTCCTAACCCGGGGGACTTCCTTGATAACGTCCTCATACTGATCCAATGCGTTCTGTGCTTTAAGCTGAGATACGAAGTTAGAAAGCATTCCGCCCGGTATCTGGTAGATCAGTACATCTGTA
>JAJRAE010000159.1 GCA_028682985.1 Methanobacterium sp. | reverse complement strand
TCCCCACAAAATTCACGAAGTATTGGACCACTTCGAAAATTTTCTCCCAGGAGTCTAGGTGGATTTCAACTCTTACCCCTAATATTGTTCTTCTACCCATTTTCCTGGGAGCCCCACTTTTATATCTTCATTTCGCTATTTTAATCATTTATCACTATTCACTTTTATCAGACTCTTTTCGTTATTCAAATTTTAAGAGGAGGAAAAATAGTGAGAAAAATTCAAATAGGAATACTGGTTTTAATAATGTGTTTTGTAGTGGCTATCTCTGGGTGTACCATGCCCACTAACAATACCTCTACCAGCAAAAGCAGTTCAAATAATTCAACAGCCAACAACAGCGCATCAGGCGATGTAAGTATAGTTATACAGTACTCTGGAAGCTGGGCTTGTGACGCCAGCGGTAACTTCGGCTACCGATCCTTAGCTGGAACTGGTGATCAAACCATAAGTATGGGGGCAATAACCGGAGTACTTACAGCAGCAGCGCGGAAAACAGAGGGTGGCAGCGGAACTCTTATAGTATCCATTAAGAAGGGTGGAAATACTTTAGCTTCACAGAGCACCAATGCTCCATATGGAGGAGTTACAGCGGTTGCAACTGGAATATAAATTTTCCATTTTTTTTTATTATATTATTTTAGGAGATTTCTTATTCATCTTTGAAATTCAAATTTTTACAACCAATCGTGTTGTAAAATACATATACAACTTATAGTGTTGTTAAACTCACTAACATCTTAAATATTATGTCAGTTGCCAATAATTTGAAAACAGACCCTACACTTAAATTCCCTGGTTTAAACCATATCCACAGGTAGGACAGAAATTGGTATTCGGTATAACATGATTACCACACTTCGGGCATCTTTGAACTGTTCTTTTACTTCTTGATTTATACTGGAGACCGATTCTGGCATGGAACTTTTCTTTTAATATCTGTTTTGCGGTAGATCGTACGTTTGAATTATGGTCCTTTAGAAGAAGGGATATTGGAGCAACTGCATGGGAGTCGCCAATCTCCCCCAATGCTACAATAGTTTTACGGCGGACTGTGCTTCTAGGATCCTTTAATGATTTAATTAAAGGTGCAACCGCCTTTCTATCTCCTATTTTTCCCAAAGCTTCAGCTGAACGGTACCTCACCTTTTTCTCTCTGTCCCGCAGAGCATTTATCAAGGGGCCTACTGCACTGACATCATAGGTACGTGTGAGGGCTTTGGCCGCCCGCCGGCGCACAAACCGGTCGGTGTCATTTAATAGCCTCACTAAAGCTGGAACTCCCTGGGGGTTACCCATACGACCCAGTATATCACAGGTCTTTCTCCGCACAACCTCATCACTGCTCCTGGAGGCTTTGATCACCGCATCAAATGCCGGGGCACCCATCAGGACCAGGGCTTCCACGGCGTAGTTACGCATTAAACTATGGGGGTTGTTTAAAGAGTTTATCAGGTTAAAGATTATCTGGTCCAGACTGCCCTGGTATGCCTCATCCTTGCTGAACTGGCCCCAACTTTCATAGTGGGTGTTGTAAATGGTGCGCTGCTTTCCATCCTTCAGGAATTCGTAGGCCTCATTAACTTCCCGAAACTTCTGGACACAGTCAGGCTGATGGCAGACGTCGGGATGGTACCTCTTTGCAAGCTCCCGGTATGCTTTCTTGATATCCTGTGGTGAGGCGTCCTGTCCTACCCCCAGGATTTGGTAGTAGCCGAAGTTGTCCATGGTAATCTCCATAAAATAATTACTAAATGTATCCTAAACTTAATAAAAATAGTTCGAAGACCGTATAAAATTATGCCCCTAAAAGGTTAATATAAGCAATTTTTTCTAATTTTTTAAAAAAAAGATTTATTAAAAAATCTAATTAGAATTTACTTAATAAATAGGCTTTATGCAAATTTTAGATTCTGAGGGTTCTTTGGGTCAACTAAAACGTAATATTTGGCTCCTGGCTGGACTTGGGCTAGATTGATATAAGGTACAACAGTGGTATAATTAGCTTTATATGGTTCTCGCCCTGGTATGGATACTAAGAGTGTGAATTTAATTTCGGGATTATTGTTTACATAAGTTTGTGTTTGTTCTGCATCAAGTATCTCTGCTGTTCCATTAATACCGTTTTCATCCAGATAGTTATCATTCATAGAAGGAGAGATAAAAAACGTCCATATAAAAAAAAGTGGAAGAGCAACGATAATAATAATTATAATAGGTATTAGAGGATTAAAACCTCGTTTAACTGTTACAGATCCTAAATCTTGACCACAGCTTTGACAGAACTCCGATTTGTTTGGATTTTTAGTCTTGCAATTTGGACAAATTTTCGCCATATTTTTTAGCCTCAGATAATAATTTCAAATTTTTAGAGGGTACTTTGAGTATTATTTTAGTTTGCTAACCTTTTATTTGTAAATTAACAATACCTTGGTATTTACCATTTTACCGGCAAGAGCGGATCCTAACATTAAATCCGATGTTTGATATCCTTTTTCTTCAACATATACCCTGAAAGCATAGTCTAAACGGCCTTTCTCATTTTGTTCAATATAATCCTCCACGAGTGTTCTAATTTCATCTTCGCTTTGGGTTGTAGTAATTGGAATAACAGTGTTTCCACCTTGTTCAGTTCTTATTCTCACATAAAGGACATTTGCTGGACCTATA
>JAJRAE010000212.1 GCA_028682985.1 Methanobacterium sp. | reverse complement strand
TACTACTATAATTTAAGATGAAATGGATATTGCCTGGATACTTATACAATCAGTAAGTTATCTATCCCATAATGGATGCAGAAATAATACTCTTATTTATTATAGTAAGATTTAGCTTTAATATTGACATTAATTAGGATGTAATATTATACTAGGTTACTCATGGGTTAATAATCACTAGAAGTTATAATTTATACTGAAATTTATTAATTTCAAAAATAGTTGATTTTATACTTAACTCGATTGTTATTAAAAATTTAGAAAAAAAGAGTTAGGAGTAAAAGAATTTGAAAGATCATTTACCTACAGTTTTTATCTCACATGGAGCACCAACATTACCCTTAGAGGATATACCTGCTCGAAAATTCTTAGAACAACTCGGACCAGATTTTAATGAAGTTGACGCTGTGCTCTGTATATCAGCACACTGGCAAACAACTATACCTACTATTAACGCTGCAGAAAATCCCGAAACCATTCACGACTTTTACGGATTTCCAGAAGAACTTTACAAAATAAAGTATAATGCACATGGCAATGTAGGGCTTGCAGAAAATGTGGCCAGTCTAATTAAAGATACAGATTTATCCTGTGATATTAACTATAAAAGAGGCTTGGATCATGGAGCATGGGTTCCAATGATGCTCATGTATCCTGATGCGAATATTCCGGTGATTCAACTATCCATCCAGAGTCATCTAGATCCCTTAATTCACTTGAAGTTAGGTAGAACTTTAAATGAGCTTAGAAAGAAAAATATATTAATTATGGGAAGTGGAGGGGCCGTTCATCCATTAGGATATCCCGGGGCTCATTTTAGCGGAGAACCAAGCCCATGGGCTAAGGATTTTGATAACTGGTTAACCAATGTTATTACTCATGGCGATGAAAAATTACTTATTAATTATCATCAGTTTGCACCATATCCCGAAAGAGCTCACCCCTATCCTGATCATTACATGCCATTGGCTGTGGCGTTTGGAGCTGCTGGGGAAGGAGCTAAAGGCATAGTAATTCATCATAGTTGGTTGGGTGATTTAGGAATGGCCGCCTACCAATTTGATAACCTATCTGATTAGATAATAGGAGGGTTCGAATGGCTGTTAGAAGCGTTATAGATGTAATTGAACCTATATATGTAATGGAAGGTGCCGGTGTACTATTGCGTCGAAGTATAGCCACCCGCACTTTGGATTATCTTGATCCATTCCTGCTTTTCGATCACTTTGGGTCAGGAAATCCCGAAGATTATCTTGCTGGTTTTCCTATGCACCCCCATAGAGGTATAGAGACTGTTACTTACATGTTAGATGGTCGAGTTGACCATAAAGATAGCATGGGCAACTCTGGAAGTATTAAAAAGGGTGATATTCAGTGGATGACTGCGGGTAGCGGGATCCTTCATGAAGAAATGCCTAAAGAACCTGAAGAAGGTATCATGGAAGGATTCCAGTTATGGGTGAATTTACCAGCCAATTTAAAGATGACTGAACCGCGTTATAGGGGATTAAAATCTTCCCAAATCCCTGAAGTTAAACGTGATGATGGGATCACAGTTAAAGTAATCGCAGGTGAATTTGAAGGAGTTAAAGGAGCTGTTAAAGAAATATTTGCTGACCCAGAATATTTAGATGTGTCAATTCCTGCAGGAGGCTTATTTGAACAGCCAGTTAAAAAGGGAAATACGACTTTTGCCTATGTTTTTGAGGGCGAGGGGATCTTTGGAGATTTAAATTTAAATTCATTGAATAATGGAAAATCTGTATCTGCAACGCGGTTTTTAATATTTGATGATGGAGATTTAGTTAGAGTATATGCAAGGGACCATGTAAGATTTATTTTAGTTTCAGGAAAACCTCTTAATGAGCCGATAGCCAGATATGGACCATTTGTGATGAACACTTCAGAAGAGATAGAACAGGCACTAAAAGATCTTCGAGATGGAACTTTCGTTAAATAATTTTTTGAGGCTGCAGTATGGAGTATGAAAAGGAATTTATGGGAAAAGAGTCCACATTCTGGTTAGAAAATTGCCCTGGTACAAATTTTCCTCCGCTTAAAGAAGGATTAAAAGTAGATGTAGCAGTATTAGGTCGGGTATTGTGGGAGTTACAACAGCAACACTACTTAAAGAATCAGGACATGATATAGCACTAATTGAGTCTGATAGGATTGTAAAAGATGTTACTGTAGGTACAACAGCTAAAATAAGCGCTGCGCCCAATATAATTTATAATAAGTTAATATTTAACCTAGGCCTAGATAAAGCCCAAAAGTATGCTGATGTCAGAATGAAATCTTTAAAGAAAATTTCAGAGATTGTTAAAGAACGTTCTATTTCCTGTGATTATCATCAGCTTCCCCTTTATATTTACAGTGAATCATTTGAAAATGTTAACGTGATTAAAGACGAATTTAAAGCCGCTAAAAAACTTGGAATTCCAGTTTCATATACTGAAGAAGTTCCATTACCATTTAGAACAGGACCTGCAATTAAATATGATAATCAAGCTCAATTTCACCCGCGTAAATATCTTCTAGCCCTTTCTGAAGATTTAGATAATGAAGAAAATCATGTTTTTGAGCAAACTCGCGTTATTACAGTTAAAGATGGTGAAAGAAAAGAAGTGATTACAGATCAAGGTTCGATATTTGCTGATAAAGTCGTTGTTGCTACACATTTACCTGTATATGATCCCGATTCACTTAATAAACATTTATCACCAGCAAGATCCTATGTTTTAGGTTTATTTATCGCTGGTGATTTT
>JAJRAE010000156.1 GCA_028682985.1 Methanobacterium sp. | reverse complement strand
TTTCCATTCATCACAATCTCTGCGTCCCGATTCAATCTGGCCCCAACAGTGTCTTTAACAGTGTTATCATCTATTAAAAGTTTATCCCCAATAAGCTGAGCTGAAATAAGCTTATCTCCCTGCAGGCCCTGGTGTATGATATCGGTGATGGAACGGTACTTGTGATATCCTTTTACATCAGATTTAACCTCAACCAGGTTGCCCATGGGCTCTTTAACCTGACCCTTAACATAAACGCTTCCCCGGGCCATGCTGATCCCCATTCTGGTGTCAGCATCACCCTCCACATAGACATCACCCACAGGGATATCGCCTCCGCTTCCTCCGAAATACTGTAAATCTACACCCATACTGGAGGCCAGCCTATGCCCTGCATCACCATCTATACGAACGTCACCACCCAATTTAAGGTGTTCAACCACTTCGCCAAAGGTAAAATCATTGTGGGGAATTTTCCAGGAAGGATCCAGCTTCTCTCCATTATGCTGCCAGTGAAAATTGAAGGTGAAATCACATAGACAGTCCACTGGTTCTGGAGATTCGACAGTCAGAACATCTCTTTCCTTTTTATCTTTCTTTTTACCAAACAGATTAAGCAAAAAATTCCCCCATTACCTTTTACATTTCAATTATTTTAGTATCTCACCACAGAGTAGGTTACTTCTTCATTGTTCACATTAACCACGATATAATGGTAATAGGGAGGATGGTTGGGTTCGGCTGGTGAACCAGCACCCCCACTTATTATAAACGACGTCCTGCCCCAGGTCCCATTGTAATAATTATGTATATGTGATGAGAATATCATAGTCACGTTACTGGAATCAAAAAGTGTTCGAAGAGCATCTGCTCCTCCCGGACCTTCAGTATTCATACTATGTTCGTCCCCGCCATTATTGGGTGTGTATAAAGGTTTATGCATGAATACAAACCGGTATTTATATTTCTGGCTTTGAACTAACTGGTCTTTTAACCATTGCATCTGAGTTTCATTTAAATATCCCCCTGCATTATCAATCACAATGAAGTAAGAGTTATTTTCAGTAAAATTATAATAGGTAGGCGTACCAAAAAGCGACTCATAGATATAACCATTTGGATCATTTGTAAGCTCATGATTCCCTATTAGAAACATAACCGGTTTATTAAACTGAGTTACAGTACTGGGGGACAAATATTCATCTAAAAACCCTTCTAACTGTAGGGCATCGGACCTCATATCTCCACCATTAATATTAAACAATATGTAAGGATAATTGGTGTTGATATGCTCAATCATCCTTTTAAATTTCCCCTCATCATTCCTTTCATCACCAGAATAGGTGAAACTGAAATTACTCTCATTATGACTGAAAAGAGATAATTGCTGGTAATTCCAGGATTCATCCCTTGCAGTGTATGATTTAAATAAAAAGCTGGATACGATAATTATGACCAGGATTAAAAATGCAACTACAATAATTCTATCCTTTCCATTCTCCATTATCAATTAAATTAAATTTTTAACAAATTATAATTAACGGAAGGTATCATGACCAGGGAAATATTGAAACAATTATCTTATATGGGAGTGGACCCTCGATTCATCAGCATATATGATAAGCATATCTATATCAACAATCTTAGATTTTCCAGGTTTTCCCGAAAAAAAGAGGATCAATTAAAATCTAGATACCCGGATTGGAAGGTGGTCAGATCCAAGGTTTTCCAGAAGATGTGCATAAGGGCGTCCCGTATTTTAAGCCAGATCATAAAACCAGGGGATGAAATATACGTTAAGAGAAATAAAGAATGCGCAGATATCATTCTCTATTTAATTCTAGAGCCATATCAGAGAAAATACGGGATTGAAATAATTTGTTTAGATGGTTTAGATGACCTGAAAGAGGGAATCATAGCCATGCCACTCACTCTGGACCATGAAGTAGGTAATATTATACATCAAATATTTAACGGGGAACAAATCAAATTGACCGGCACCGAAACAGGAAAAGAAAATATTAAAGTTATCCATCCATTGATAAACATCCCAAACTCCTGGATAATGGAATGGGCTAGTAAAGAGTTTATAAAATGTTCTAGAGCCCCTATGGATAAAGTATCAGATGAATTAATTAGATTTTTGGAGCCATACATTCCTGATGTTCGGGAGAATATGTTGAAGAGCGCGCATTATTTGTCTTAAAAAAAAACGAAATAGGAGAAAAAATATCCATTTAAAAAAATTAATAGAGATAGAAATATTCTATGCTCCAGTTTTAAATTTAAATGTATATGTTTCCATTAAGTAATTCCCTGCAAAGTCTTTTACTGCCTTAGCTGGAATAGTAACCTGATACCATGTATTGGCTGATAGTTTACTGAATTTAATAGAAAGTAGATTATTAGATATGGTTTTTGTTAAACTAATTGTTTTTCCGGTTGTTAAATTTTTGATTATGATTTTACTGTAATTGCTGCTGCTTTTTATGTTTTTGCTGAATTTAATGGTTATAGAGGAGGTTCTGGATATATTGGTTTTGTTATTTGAAGGTGTGGTGGATGACACTTTTGGCGCTATTTTATCTATCTCATATTTCTCAGTGTAGATTGATGAGCTGTTACCTGCTTCGTCTTCTGCAAAGAATTTTAGTGTGGTAGTGTTGACTATGGAGATTGGATTGTTGTATTTGGTGCTGTTACTGGTGGGTGTGTCTCCATTAATAGTGTAGTAGATATTTCCTGCTTCGCTAGATGTCAGAGTTATGGTTTTAGCGGTGTTGTACAGTCCTCCTTTAACACTTGCCTGTGCTGTTGGTGGAATAGTGTCAAATATGTAGTTTTCTGAATATATATTGGAAATATTTCCGGCTTCGTCTACCGCTATGAACTTCAGTGTTGTGTTTTTGTTTATGGCTAGTGGCGCCAGGTAAGGTTTGTTTGAAGTTGTAGGGTTGCTTCCGTTGGTGGTAAAGTATATGCGTCCAGGTTCGTTTATGGAGAGGTTTACAAACTGTACAGTGTTATATGAACCTGTTTTTAAATCTGCTTCTGCTTCTGGTTTGGTGGTATCTATTTGGTAGTTTTCTGTATAGATAGGTGATGGATTTCCTGCCTGGTCTATTGCAAAGAATTTTAAAGTTGTATTCTGGTTAATAACAATTGGAGATGTGTACTCTGGACTGTTTACAGTTGGTGTTTCTCCGTTTAGGGTATAGTAAATATGTCCGGCTTCGCTTGATGATAAAATTATGTTTTGTCCTGTATTGTATAATCCTCCATTTACTGATGCTGATGGTGTTGGTGGGGTATTATCAACAGAACCACTTCCAATTATGTAAATGTCGAAGTAAACAGGTGATGCATTACCTGCCATGTTTATGGCTGCGAATTTTAACAT
>JAJRAE010000056.1 GCA_028682985.1 Methanobacterium sp. | reverse complement strand
TTGATCAACCTGGCAAGTTTAATAACCGAGCCATCTGCAGGTGAAATTCTGTTCAATGACATTAAAACTTCAGATCTGACTCTAAATGAGAAATCGGTTCTCCGACAGAGAGATATAGGTCTGATCAGACAAAGGGATAATTTATTCCCCTTTCTCAATATGCTAGAAAATGTGAAGGTACCTATATTAGGTGAGGATCGGGATGTTGCAACTAAAATTCTGAACAAGATAGGATTCACAGACTACAACACCTGCCCCCGGGATTTATCACTGCTACAGCAGCAAAAGGTGGCCCTTGCCCGGGCGCTGGTTAATAATCCCCCAATTCTCCTGGCAGACGAACCCACCGGAGAGTTAAACCATGAAGAGGCCCTTATTTTTATTGAATTGATGGAAAAAATGACAGATAAAACCGCTGTTCTGATTGTGTCCAATAATTATCAATTAGAGGAGTACTTCAAAAATGTGTTCCATTTAAAGGAGGGTTCCCTACATAAAAAAAGTGGTATAAGATAAATTTAGTTTATTGGAGTTTAAATAAGATTTATTTAAATTGAAACAATTTTTTATTGGAATAAAAACAATTTTTTTATTTGGAGTATTATTATCATGTCAGGCAGAAGGAAATTTTTTGCATTATGTGGAATATCCGCTCCTATCATATTTATCATACTGGTTGCCCTGGCCAGTTTACTGCGCAATGACTACAGTCAAACCCAGAACTTTGTAAGTGATCTGGGAGTGGGGCCCTACTCATATATACAGAATTTAAATTTCATAATATTCGGAACACTCTCCCTATTTCTGGCATTTGGTTTAAAAGATGCACTTCCAGCTGATAAATCTAAATCATTAAAAGCAGGTGTTTTTTTTGTTTTCCTATTCAGCTTGGGGGTGGTTCTGGCTGGATTTTTCCCGGAAAACTATCTTAACCAGGTTCCTCATAATCTGGTCAGTGCCACTGCTTTTCTGACGATAATCCTGGCACAGTTCTTAATATGGAATGGTCTAAAAAAAGATAGATCCAGTAACTGGGATAACTATGCTAAATACTGTCTGATCAGCGGACTATTATCATTCATATTCTTAATTATACTAAGAATATCCATCAATTATTACCCTGATTATCAGGGCGCTGCCCAGAGACTTTTCCTGGCTGTACCCTGGATATGGATTGGAATTTCCGGATGGAAACTTTATAAATTAGATTAATATGAGCTTAAGGAACTTTCCCCACCGGAGCTGAGTAAATCACAAATTCTTCCTCACCATCCAGTTTGAGAAGTTCATCATAATATTCCTGGTCATAGGCTCCTATGGCACAGGTCCCCGCTCCTACAGCTTCACAGGCCAGGTATAAATTCTGCCCCACATGCCCGGCGTCCATGGCAATAACCTTGTGGGAGTCCAGCCCATACCTCCACTCCATCCGGTACGGTATAACAGTCCAGATAAATGTAACAGCAGATTGGCTTACAAAGTACTGGTTAAAACTTGCTTTAATCATCTTCTCTTTAAGTTCCGGGTCCTTAAACTCCAGTACCAGTTCATGGGTAAGGGGAAGATATCTATACACCCCGGAATCTATTTTATCCACGTTGAAAACTGCAAGATAGGTCTCCAGGGCATGTCTGCATCCGGCTGAAGGAACGTTTCGAAAAGCATTGCCCCCTGATATGTACCTTATACCCTGAGTGGACCATAACAAGAAGGACAATTCCCTAAGCGTCAGTGGTTGATTGCTGAAGCTGCGCCTGCTTTCCCGGTTTTTAATAGCACTGGATAGTTTCAGAGGGTAAATGTCCTCCCAATCCTCCCTTGGCAATTCTATTCTGGGTAAACAGGTGTCATAAGATTTTTCTATAGATGGTGCCTGTACTCCCCTGTTCTGGTCGGTTTTAGAAAAATCAATGGTCTTTCTGATGCTGTCCTTTAAAAAGTTGCGATAAAGTTTAATTTGCTCATCCATTTTGATAACCACTTTTTCTATAATGATTTACTAATTTTTTTATCTAACTAAACTATAATATTTAATGAGAACCATGAACTCCTATGAAACCATTGTAGCTATTGTGGCTCTGATCCTAATAGGCTATCTGTGCCGAAGAATAGAATTTCTAAAGCCAGAGGATACTCAGATCCTTAATAAGATAGTTCTATACATAGCCATTCCATCACTAATTTTCCTGGCCATGTATCAGGCGGATCTTTCTAATATCGGAATACTGAGCACCATCACATTTATATGCATCGCTGTGGGATTGATATGCGGTGGAATTGCTTACCTATATGCCAGTATTAAAAATTATCCCACTAAGAAGAGCTGGAGTCTGATAACTACTTCTGCTATGTTTAACTCGGGATTTCTGGGTTACCCTGTTATACTGGGTGTTTTCGGTGGGCTGGGACTGGTCAGGGCGGTTTTCTTTGATATTGGTAATACTGCACTGTTCATTCTCTTTGGAGTTATTTTGATGTCTATCTACGGCGGTAGTTATCAGGCTATCATTCGCAGGTCGGTGTTGTTTCCCCCTTTCCTGGCATTTGTACTGGGGATTCTACTTAATTTAATGAACTTTCCCCTGGGATCTATTGTGCCCAATATCCTTGATTATCTAAGCGGAGCAGCTATCCCCCTCATCATGATATCACTGGGATTATCACTGGAGTTTAAGGAGGTTTACCAACATATAACTGCCGCGTCCTTTGTATCTTTAATAAAACTAATAATAGCACCGATAGTAGCTTTGATCCTGGTTAGTTTGCTGGGTTTTTCCGGATTTAACTATTCGGTTACTGTTGTGGAGGCAGGTATGCCATCAGCCATGTTAAGCCTGGTGCTGGCCATCACCTATAATCTGGATATTAAATTAACTGCAGCATGCATCTTCTTAAGCACATCTTTAAGTATGCTTTCCCTCA
>JAJRAE010000195.1 GCA_028682985.1 Methanobacterium sp. | reverse complement strand
TATGAGCTTTTTGGTGCTTTTATCTTAGATTTATTATTTAATAATTCCATATTAAAAGCTTTAATTATTATATTTAATTCATTTTTAGATATTTTTATAATGTTTTAAAAACATATATAACTTACATATTCCTTCTTAGATTAACTGGGGGGTTTAATATGGCGAAATATAGGTGTACAGTTTGTAATTATATCTTTGATGAAGAGAAGGAGGGCTATAAATTTGATGAACTTCCGGAAAATTGGAGGTGTC
Organism: Methanobacterium sp.; assembly: GCA_028682985.1. GTDB lineage: Archaea > Methanobacteriota > Methanobacteria > Methanobacteriales > Methanobacteriaceae > Methanobacterium_A. The sequence continues at coordinate 2,735 of JAJRAE010000195.1, read as the reverse complement.
CGGTTTGTAATTCACCCAAAAGTACCTTTATATTGTTAACTGAGGAGATAGTTGAATTAAAAGAAGGTGAATCTACTGTATCAGATGTTCTGGTAGAACAAATGGTGGAATGGGGAATTAAATTCGTGTTTGGACTGCCCGGTACTTCATCTTTAGGTGTAGTGGAAGCTATTCGTAAAAATAAGAACTTGAAATATGTGCAGGTTAGACATGAGCAGACCGCCGCCTTCATGGCATCTGCTTACGGAAAACTCACCGGACATCCTGCTGCCTGTCTCACAGTAGCCGGCCCCGGAGCAACCAACCTGGCCACAGGACTTTACGACGCCAGCCTAGACCATTCACCTGTATTGGCCTTAACTGGAATGCTTCAGAGGCAGTTAATTGGCCCTGGTTCCTTTCAGGAAATTGACCAGCACAGTTTCTTTGAGCCCATAACAGTTTATAATAAAGTCCTAATGTCAGAGGACCAAACAACAACCATCATAACCAATGCCATTAAACATGCAATACTGGATAAAGGGGTAGCCCATATAGGGATTCCTAACGACGTCCAGAAAATCACATACATAGATAAAACCAGAACTTTTGAGGGCAGTTTTCCCAATCAGGCTATAACCCAGCCAATGTTCCTGATTCTTCAGGCAGCCCAGGCTATCAATCAGTCTAAACGTCCGGTTATCATATCCGGATTTGGAGCTATAAATCAAGGCGATAACATACTTAAACTGGCCGATAAAATCAGCGCACCCATCGTAACCACATTCCGTGGTAAGGGAGTGTTAGATGAAGATAATGAATTATATGTGGGAAGTCATGGTGGTATTGGTTCTACATCTGCTTCGGAACTGGTTATTAAATCTGATTTGCTGGTGGTTATTGGATCTTCCTTCTCTGACATGACTCAGCTTCCTGAAAAGAAAGTGGTGCAGATAGACATCGATCCCATGATGATTGGACGACAATATCCTGTTGCAGTAGGTCTGTATGGAAACAGTGCGGAAATTCTGCCCCAGTTACTCGATCTGGTACAGGAAAATAAGAAGGAAGAATATTTAAAGGAAATAAATAAGCTTAAAAGGGATTGGCTTGATCTTCTTGATGAAGAGGCTGACGGCACTTTAACACCAGTGAGGCCCCAGTACATAATAAAGGTTTTAAATGAGAAACTGGCAGACGATGCCGTCATAGCCCTGGATACTGGTGAAAATGGCTGGTGGTTTGGCCGTAATTTCTGGATGAAGAGGACTCAGAAGATGCTTATGTCAGGTTATCTGGGCACAATGGCATTTGGACTTCCAGCTGCTCTGGCTGCACAGCTGGTCTATCCGGAAAGACAGGTTATATGCATAACCGGTGATGGTGGATTTTCCATGGTTATGGCAGACTTTGTAACAGCCGTGCACGACGAGCTTCCTATTAAAATATTCTTATTCAACAACCACCAGTTGGCTATGATTATGCAGGAGCAGATGATTGAGAAATATCCCAACTGGCAAACAGAACTGTACAATCCGGACTTCGCCCAATACGCTGAAAACTGTGGAGGGGTGGGAATAAAAGTAACTAAACCAGAAGAACTACCTGGGGCGGTTGAGAAAGCATTATCATCTGATAGGCCGGTTATAGTGGATATAGAAACCGATCCTCGCAGATTCATTTAAATAATAATTTTTTTTATTACAATAGTCCGAATATCATGTCCATGTAAAAAAAAAAATTTCCAGATAATCTTTTAATTAGTAACATATTTAGAATAAAAATTATAATTATACATATTCAGATAGAAAAATTCTAATTATTCGATATCTAGCATTCTGAGATGAAATTATGGTTGTTGAGCAGGCTAATATTAGGATTAAAATTCCAGACAGTAAGGAAAACCAAAGAAAATGCAGATGCCCTATCTGTCCCAGTTATCCTCAGGAATGTGAAGGGGAAAGGCTTTACTGTGGAACAAAGGCCAGTAAATATGATGTTAATCCAAAGGGCTGTTTATGTGACACCTGCTCTGTCTATTATGAGTATGGATTAAAGGGCCTTTATTATTGTACCCAGATTGAATCTGGTAAAAGCAGGACTTTAGTGCGTAAAAAACGAAAAGATGAAGATGATGAATTCTACCAAAGCCTGTTTGATATAAGGGAGGAAAGCCTTAAGGAAGAAAGTCTGCTGGTTTCCATGGGGTCCCGGAAGAAATTACCATACTCATTAAATGATATACAATTCATACCAGCCCAGGTAAATAAAATACCCCTAAACAGTGAGGAGAAAGTCAACACCTCGATAATAATAGGTAAAAAAGCATTTAAACCCCTTAAACTTTCTTCACCCGTACTGATATCGGGCATGAGTTATGGGGCGGTGTCTAAAAATGTTAAACTTGTAATAATGGAGGTTGCTTCTCGTTTAAAAGTGGGATTCAACTCTGGTGAAGGCGGATTAATAGATGAAGAACTCTCTGGCGGATGGAATTATCGTATTATGCAGTATTCCACCGGAAGATTTGGAGTCAGCCTGGAACTTTTAAAAAAAGCAGCAGGTGTGGAGATTAGATTTGGACAGGGAGCTTACCCTGGTAAAGGGAGTTATCTGCCTCCTGAGAAAATGAATGAAGATGTGGCCCGGGTTAGAAATTTAAAGCCTGGTGAAGGTTCATATTCACCAGCTCATCATAAGGATATGAAAAATATCCGGGATATTGAAGAAAAGGTTATTTGGCTACGGGAAATCAC
>JAJRAE010000112.1 GCA_028682985.1 Methanobacterium sp. | reverse complement strand
GGAACCACATTCTCCTTGAGGTGGATAGACATGGTTTGATCATCGAAATATTTCCCGATTTCCAGGTCTTTGTATCCCACCATTTCTTGTTTTAGGTAGATGGCTTCCAAGCCCTGGGCTTCCGCCACTTCCTTCTGAACTTTATCGCTGGTCACCAGCACCGCATCATGGTCTCCGGCGGTATCCCTGATCATGGCATCAATCTCACCGCCCCGGGCCAGTGAAATTTCCTCCAGGGTGGGTCTGCGGCCTACATACATCAGACTGATCTTACCTTCTGTATAAAATCTCTGCAGGTTTTTAAGCTCCTCTAAACCATTAAATCCAGTTTCTCTTCCCTTGTTTGCCTGGTTTTCCAGTTCAGCTATTACTGCTTCTGGTATTATGACTTCACATCCACTGAATTCCTGGTCCTGCACTATTTTGGTAATTCTACCATCCACAATCACACTAGTATCAGGAACTATCTTCATCTTTTTTCTCTCCATACACATTTTCCGGTTGAAACAGCTTTTCTTTAATTAATAGCAGTTCTCCATCACTTTCTCTTATTTCTCGGTAGAAACAGGAATAATAACCCTCATGGCAGGCTGCGCCTTCCTGTCTTATCTTTAGTATAACCGCGTCCTTATCACAGTCTGTTAAGATCTGCTCCACCATCTGCAGGTGTCCGGAACTCTCGCCTTTTAACCATAACTGGTTGCGGGAAGTGCTCCAGTAATGTGCTTTACCGGTTTTCAAAGTTTCCTGGAAGGCTTGTTGGTTCATAAACGCCACCATGAGCACTTCTGATGTCTCAAAGTCCTGGGCCACAGCTATAATAAGGTCCTGTCCTTTTATATGCAGTCTGTAGTTTAGTTCTGGAATCATAATTGGTCATTTAATTTTGTTAAAATATTCGGGTATCTGTTTGATGTCCACTTGTTCCTGTTCGCTGGTTTTCATATTCTTCACAGTGACTTTATCTTCATCCAGCTCCCTTTTACCTACCAGAACCACGTAATCTGCTCCTAGATTGTTGGCCTGGGATAGTATCTTCTTGAGCTTACGACCCACCAAGTCAACATCGGTTCTTATACCAATTTTTCTTAAATCTTGGGCTATTTCAAAGGCTTTAAGTTTAACATCTCTGGTTATAGGGGCGACATATACATCCACGGTTTTCAGTGGTTTATTTTCCATTCCACAGAGTCTGACACATTCAACCAGACGATCAAATCCAAAGGCGAATCCAGTGGATTCTACCTTTTCTCCGCCGAATAATTCTATTAGATTATATGTTCCTCCACCGCTTATTTGTTTCTGAGCTCCCAGACTATGCACATAAATCTCGAAGACTATGCCGCTGTAGTAATCCAGGCCTCGAGCAATTCCCAGGTTAATCGTATATTTACTGAAACCAAAGGCTTCCAGGATATTTAATAGTTCATCTAGATCTTTAAGGGCTTTCAGTGATTCGGGCATTTCTTTAAGTATTTCTGATGCGTTATTTATTACTTCACGATGTCCTTCCATACCCACCAGGGTTAGTAACACTTCCCTGGTGTTAGGGGGCATATCATTATTTTTTAATGTGTTTTTGAGCTCTTCTATTTCTCCTTTATCAATGATGGCCATTATTGTATCCTGAGTTTCCCTGGGGACATCTGCACTATCCAGTATTCCCCTAATGATTCCCAGGTTACCTATGTGGATTTCGAAGTTATCCAGTCCCAGGTTCTCCAAAGAATGGGCGGCCATGGCAATGATCTCTGCTTCTGATTCCGGGGATTTCCCTCCGATGAGTTCACATCCCAGCTGCCAGAACTGCCTCCATCTTCCCTTCTGGGGTCTTTCATAGCGGAAGCAGCTGCCAAAGTAGTACATTTTTAATGGTTTTGGTTTCTTCTGAAGCTCATTCAGGTATAAACGAGCCACTGGGGCGGTTAACTCCGGCCGAAGGGCTAGATCTCGTCCTCCTTTATCTTGGAAGTTGTAGATCTGTCCGGTTATTCCTTCACCAGATTTCATGGTGAAGAGTGATAGGTCTTCAAATAATGGTGTTTTTATCTCAGCGTATCCATATGTTTCAAAAATATCCCTAAGGCTATTTTCAATCTGTTTTCTCTCTTTCATCTCTTCAAAGAGAAAATCTCGTGTACCTCGTGGTCTTTGAATGTCCATGGTGATTCTCCTATTGGAAATTTATTATTAAAAAAGAATTTTTTTTATCCAGCTTTTTAAAAAAAGTTGGGTGGTTATTCATAATATTTAAGGTATTCCTGCATCATTTTAGGGAATGATTGGGCACTTAGGAATCTGAGTCCCAGTCTTTCGGCCCATATTTTGATTCCTTCATCTGCTGCCACCACACCAGCTCCCAGTTCCTTGGCCAGGAGAAGCACATCCAGATCAGGGGCACTGTCTAGAGTTCCTTTTCTCAAGGCTAACCTGTATCGTTTTCGGAAGTCGGCTATGGCTTTTCCCACTATCTCTGCTTCAATCTGGGATTTTTCACCACCCCGGGACATCCGGACCAGAGATTCAACGGCAGCTTCCCAGATGGCGTTTTCTGATATTCGCATACCCTTATTCATCCTTTCCCTCATATCCTGCACGTACTCATAAAAGATCTCTGATGGTATCTTGGTATCGTAACGATTGGGACTTTTCTTAACTATCCAGGTATCAGATTTAACCATAACATCTTTGGGACAGTCATAGCGGGCCATATACTGAGAGAACTCTTTATATGTTATAGGGGGCATATGACAGCTCATATTTAGCTTTATTCGCGATTGGGCTATTATATCCAGCAGATAATCCACGGTCTTGGACAGATCACCTTCTCCAAACTTATCTCGCAGTTTATTATCTGTAAATGCAGTGGTATCCAATACAAACCGTTGTTTTGCCAGTATTCTAATCGCCCCCTTTATTTCTAATAAATTTACCATGAAAATGTAAATTTTTATAATTCAATTAAAACTTAGGTCATGGTTAATTTTCTAGACTGGTTTAATAATTCCTTTAAATATTTTTTCTTATTCAATTATATAATTTGGTCTTTTTAATAAATTAATCTAATTTAAACAGTTTTTAGGACTAATATTTTATGTTTAATAATATTTATTTAGATTTATTCATAGAATAATTATATAGATGCTCATGATAACTGGTAAAACTAAGATCACCGGATTAATTGGTGATCCAGTGGAACATACTCTATCCCCCCATATGCATAACGCCGGGTTTAGCCACTTCCAACTGGACTATATTTACGTTCCCTTTTCAGTTAAAAGAGAAAATCTGGAAGGGGCCATAAACGGTGCTTTAAACCTAAATATAAAGGGATTGAATGTCACTATTCCCCATAAAATAGAAGTGATGAATTATCTGGATGAAATAGATGAAACAGCACGATTAATTGGGGCAGTGAACACCATAGATTTTGGTGAAGTAGTTAAAGGATACAACACAGATGGCCTGGGTGCTGTACGGGCTATTGAAGAAATAACGAAAATTAAGGACAAGAAGATAATAGTTCTGGGTGCGGGAGGAGCTTCTCGTGCCATATCATTCCAGTTAATTTTAAGTGGAGCAGGAGAATTAGTGATAGCCAACAGAACCAGGGAAACGGCTCTGGAATTAACCCACAATCTTAGAAATCTGAACGAATCTGTGAAAGCTGTGGGGCTAGGTAAAGACCTCCAGGAAGAATTAACAGATGCAAATATTCTAATAAACACCACACCCATAGGGATGTACCCGAATGCAGATCAGAAACCCCTGGTAACAGCAG
>JAJRAE010000254.1 GCA_028682985.1 Methanobacterium sp. | reverse complement strand
TTTTATATTCTTTTAGGAGGTAAAAATATGAGTTTTGTAGAAATGACTACCGTTGATGAATTAGAAGATGGGACTATGAAAATGATTGTGATCGATAATCACGAATATATGCTAGCTAGAATTGGAGATAACTATTATTGTACAGATAATAGGTGCCCTCATATGGGGGGAAATCTATCCAGGGGTAAATTAGAGGGAACAGTAGTCACATGTCCAAGACATCATAGTCAATTTGATCTTACAGATGGCCATAACATAGCTGGACTGACTGGACAGGGATAAAATGGCTACAGCAAAATTATTAAAATCACCTAGACCTTTGAAAATGTACGAAGTTAAAATTGAAGAAGAAAAAATATTGGCGAATATCTGATGAATTAATTCTGATTATTTTTAACTGCTTCCATTAGTGAATATTATGTTTTAGCTGCTACGGGGTTCCCTGATATGTCAATTGCTGTTTTGAAGAAGTAATTTATGTGTATGCAAAAATTTGGGCATTCATAGGAAGAAAAACACATACCACCAAACTATATAAAACTTTAATGATTATATTGAAAAAAAATTTTATTATTTTGAAAATTAATATAATTGTGAAACTAATCCATTTTGAAGTTTCCTAAAAGTTAACATATTTATTTACTCTCCTGCCATAAAAAGTATCATGACAGAGTTAAAGAGGTCCCTTGGTCTTTTTGACGTGGTAAGTTTAGTAATCGGTACCATAGTGGGTGCAGACATATACATTGCCGCTGCTTTTGGAGCGGGACTTTTAGGACCAGCTTCAGTAATTGCCTGGATCTTAGCAGGAGTTATGGCTATAACTATAGCACTTTGCTTTGCTGAATGTTCTTCTTTAGTTCCCCAAGTAGGGGGGCCATATGCGTATGCTAAAGAAGCGTTTGGAGATTTTTTCGGCTTTTTGGTGGGTTGGTCTCTTTTAATTGCAGCTTGGAGTGCAATAGCAGTATTCCCTTTGGCATTTATTTCTTATCTCAAGTTTTTTTTTCCTAATATCTCATTAATAGTTGAAATAATAGTTAAAATCTTATTTGTTCTATTTCTTACAGTAGTTAATTATTATGGAGTTCGTCAAGCAGGGAAGGCTAACGATATTTTAACTATCTTAAAGATCGCTCCGATACTAATATTTACAATTGCAGGGATCATTTACTTCATATTAAATCCAATTATTCTTATTTCTAATTTCACACCTATAGCACCACTAGGGTTTGGAGGTCTTGGAAGTGCCCTTGTACTAATATTTTGGGCTTATGTTGGATTTGAATTGGTAACCGTTCCTTCAGATGAAATTATAGATTCTAAAAAAACAATCCCTTTAGCAATAGCCATTGGTATGGGTATTATCGCCCTTTTTTATGTTGTAACCAATTTCGTGATCATAGGATTAGTACCTTGGATGGTACTTTCAACAGCCACAGCTCCATTAGCACTAGCCGGGTTTGCACTTGTAGGAACTTTAGGTGCGGTATTTTTAACTTTTGGTGCTCTTCTTTCTATTTCAGGTTCAGATGAGGCGGGTATTTTATCATCTGCCCGAATACCTTACGCCATGGCTGGCGATGGTCTTTTGCCCAAATTTTTTGCCAAAGTTCATCCTAAATATGGAACGCCTTATGTGGCATTGATTATTCAAAATACCGTGACATTGATAGCTGCCATACTTGGAAATATAAGCGGTCTTATTATTCTCTCAGTTTTCACCTTATTATTCTGCTACCTTATAACATGCATTTCCGTTTTCCCCTTAAGGAATAAATATAGTGGAGGTTTCCGGCTTCCTTGGATTGTGCCTGTTTTAGGGATTTTAATTAGTATTTATATGATGACACAATGCGCAACTTATCAAATTATAGTAGGTACAGTTCTTATATTATTGGGTGTCCCCATATACGTGAAATTCGCCCCAAGAACAGAAATAAAGACGGTTAAAAAGGATATAAAGTTAGGTAGAGATTTCTTTTCAAAACAAGTTCAGATAGATAAAATATTCTTGGCCAACTTCCTTAGCCAACTTAGGCAACTAATAAAGAGAATATAAAAATTAAAATGGTTTGGATATTATTACATTGCTTGATTTATTATATTAATTTTAAAAAATAAAAATTTAATTAATTTTAATAACGGTTTTCACTTCTTTTTACTACGTCTCTTAAATGGTTGAATTGTCTTTCAAAGTCGTTTAATCTGTCTGTTAATTCCTGATTTTTTCGGCGCATCTCTTCTAAATCACGGCTCATTCGATAAATTAATTCATCAACTTCAGAGCCACCCCTATAATCTCTATCGGAAGGTCTTCCAGTGGCCTGTTTTTGTACTTGATCAATTGCTGTGTCCATTAATTTCTTAGGATCAAACATATAATATCACCTCTAATCTTTAAAAATAAGATTGGTTCTTTTAATATCATATCTACTAAATATAAAAATCTTACTGTAAAAATTATTAAGATAAAAAAATAATAATTTTATTTATTCGTTCGGTTCTATATGTGTTAAAACCTCTTCAACTCCAGGTATAGATTCTTTTAGTTTGGATTCCACTTTTCCCCCTATTTTATGGGCATCTTCAATTGAAAATGAAGGATCAACTGTTATATGCAGATCAATATATATTTGAGTTCTTTTTCCTCTGGTTCTAATCTTATGAGTTTTAATTACACCTGGCACTGATTTTACAATTTTCTCAATTATCTCATTACTTATTATTGAAGTGTCAATTAAAACTTCAGAACTTTCTCTAATTATGTTTATACCTGTTCTTGCAATTAATACTGCTATTAATAATGAAATAACAGGATCTATCCATACATATCCTGCCAAAATAGCAATGAACCCTAATATAACAGCTATAGAAGCGTAAATATCGCTCCGAGTATGGAAAGAGTCGGCAACGAGGATTTTACTGTCTAATTCCCTTCCTTTATTATATTCATACCAGGAAACACCAAAATTTATGGCTATAGTAATCCCCAT
>JAJRAE010000130.1 GCA_028682985.1 Methanobacterium sp. | reverse complement strand
GACATGGTGTATCTTTCCAGATCCCGGGATAGCAGTTGCCTGGTTGCTTCTGCAAATAGTTCCTCATCCCGTTCACTGTGCAAACCAGTCTTCTTATGAATCACTGTTTCCCTTATTCCCCCCTCCTTCACACCCACAACCGGAGTGCCGCAGCCCATGGCTTCAAGAGGAACCAGTCCAAAGGGCTCCATATAAGGGGCATAAAGCACCAATCTGGCCTTATTATATAGCATAACCAGTTTCTCATCATCGATCATGTCTAATATTTCCAGTTCCACACCCAGCTGAGAGGCGAGCTTCTCAAGATAAGTTTTCCAGTCGGGCAGGGAGAAATTAGAAACAATAACTAATTTAGGACGGAATTCAGGGTCAATTAAAGCCAATGACCTTATTATAAAATCGTAACCCTTAGATGGTCGACAGCTACCTACAGAAAGTACAAAATCTTCTTCAGGGACATCCAGTGGTCGGAACAGATTTGTATCAATCCCTAAATAGGAAACAAAAGAGTTTAGACCGTAAACCCTTAATATAGATTCTCTGGTGAAGTATGAGTTGGTAAGAATGTTTTGGGCATAGGAAATATTTTCCTGATCAATTTTAAGGTCTTTACTATCCGCCCTGCTAAAGATAAGCCTTTTTATGGGATTTACCTGATTATTGGAGGTTGATAGGTTTTCCACCTTCTCTAGTATAGCTTCATTTCTTGGGGGCTGAGGACAGTAATAAACAGTGGGATGTTTTATGTACTTTAAAAAGAAGGGGGTCATGGTGTACTGGTCCTGTTCACTGATTACCACATCATAATCTTCTGAATTAATTGTTTCAGCTATCTCTTTCTGGGTGATCTCCAGATCCCGTAAAGAAATAGATTTTATCAGGGGTGAAACATAGCGAAAAGTGGAGTATAAGGAGCCTTTAAAAGTTTTTTTAACTGGAAAGATTTTAACATTGTTTGATACTTCTTTTAGTGGAAGAAATTCCTCATTAGCCGTGGACGGCACGTATACATCCACGGTATGATCATGCTGGTTAAGGTAATTGACATAGCCATGTAGGGCTCTTTTAGCCCCGCCTGAGGGTAGATTATGAAATACTGCAATATTCATATGAACCATCCAAAAAATATTTATTTTTAACTGGTTTTTAGTTTAAAACCATCTATAGTTCCTTTTACAAGTGATCTGAACATATGCCAGTTTCGCTGGTAGATTAATTGGTATATGCTTTCCTTTAAAACTTCCTTGATATAATATAAGATGAACTTACGGTAATATTTTCTGGGGGCATGTTTTCTCATAAAGTACAGCCGATTACGGTTATGATAGTATGTTTTAAAGTGATCCTGGCTGGAAGTACCATATTTATGCCATATCTTTGATTTATTGGAATAAAAAGATTTGTAGCCGGTTTCTCTTCCATTGAAGCACCAGTCTACATCCTCCCAGTACATGAAATATTCTTCATCCAGAAGTCCTACCTCTTCTAGGACTTCCCTTTTCACAAAAAGACATGAACCACCCACATATTCTATTTCCTGATCTTCATCATATTTTCCAGTGTCCTTTTCCATGAAGGCCAGCTCATGAGATTCTCCCCTTAAAAAGTCTATACTTCCCCCACCAGCTGCCTGTATAACATCTTTATCATCATACAAGTAAGTTTTGGGCCCGGTAAACCCTATTTTATGGTCTGATTCAGCGGTTTTAACCAGCTCTATAAGAAAATCTGGACTAACAACTGTATCATTATTCAGGAGCAATACATATTCGGGATCTGCAATTTTTAAGGCTGCCCGAATTCCGGTGTTGTTTCCCCGGGCAAATCCCTGGTTTTGCGGATTTTTTATTATGATAAGATCAGCTTCAGTCCTAATTTTAATATCATGGTTTTCATCATAGGTAATTTCAGTAAACTGGATTGGTTTATTCTCTTTTCTGTATTTAAAATATTCAGAGTGGATTTCTAACTTGCCCTTTAGGTAATTTCGTATATTTTCCTGGGAATCATCTGTTGAAGCATTATCCACTAAAAATACCTGGAAATTTTCGTAGTTATTCTGGTATAATGATTCCAGGCATTCGATGGTATCTTGCCATCCATTCCAGTTTAAAATTATTATTGCCACTTGGGGATTCAATTAGAAGCCTCTTAATTTATGTAATTTGAATCTTTTTACTTATTATATATCTGAACATAATAAATAGTGTAATAATAATGGATAAAAATTAGACAGGACTAAAAAATTTGTCTCTATTATAATCAGAAGTGAAATATTATGGGAGATCATTTAAAAATAGCATTTTTAACAGCAACTGATAGCCGGGATAAAAAGGCACGTTCAGGGACCATTTATTATATGTCCCAAGCATTACAGAAACATTGTGGGGATGTCTATTATTTAGGGCCCTTATCTTCTCATATGGAGGGATTCACCCGATTTTTAAATAATGTATCTCTCAAGCTCTTTAAAAAGAGTTACGCCTATGAGCATAGTGTTTTACTGGCCTGGAGTTATGCCAGAATAATCATGGAGAAACTTAAAGAAGAAGATTTTGACCTAATTTTTGCACCCGTTGCTTCCACAGAATTAGCATTATTAACAACAGATGTCCCGATCATCTACACGGCGGATGCAACCTTCTCCTTAATCAGTAACTACTATCCAGACTATTTTTCAGAACAGCTTAAACTATCCCGTGAAGAGGGTAATTATATAGAACAATCGGCCATAAATAAGTCTGATTTACTTCTTTATCCCTCGAATTGGGCTGCTGAATCTGCATTAAAAGATTATGGGGCGGAAGAATCTAAAGTGAAGATCATTCCTTATGGAGCCAACATTGATCATAAGCCCTCCCTGGAGACCATAATGCGCAAGAAGAAAAGGGATAAAATATATCTACTGTTTCTGGGAGTTGACTGGGAACGAAAAGGAGGAGAAATTGCATTTGAAACCCTCCTGGAACTGGAAAATATGGGTATAAAAGCAGGTTTAACTATCTGCGGCTGCATACCTCCTGAAGAGTTCAGTCATGAAGATATGGTGGTAATTCCCTTTTTAGATAAGAACGAACCAGAACAATATAATAGGCTGGAGGAGCTTTTCCTTAACAGTGACTTCTTAATTTTACCATCAAGAACAGAGGCCTATGGGGTTGTTTTTTGTGAAGCTAATGCTTATGGCCTGCCAGCAATAACCACCGATACTGGGGGAATACCGGGAGTGATTGAACCGGATATAAATGGTTATATGCTTCCTTTAAAAGCCCGGGGGAGGGAATTTGCTGAACTTATCAAAGAATTATATGAGGATGACCAGAAATACTATCAGCTGGTCCGTACCAGTAGAGAAACCTTCGAAAAGAAGCTAAACTGGGATAGCTGGGGAAAAGAAGTGAATAGTTTAATTAAAGATTTACTAAATAAATAAAAATATAATGGAGATATTATATGGGTAAACTACCTATTTCAGTGATGGTTCACACTCTTAATGAAGAGAAAAATATTAGAAACTGCCTGGAATCAGTGAAATGGGCAGATGAAGTGGTAATTGTGGATATGTACAGTGATGATAAAACTGTGGAGATAGCACTGGAATACACTGATAAAGTTTTTTACCATGAGAGAATGGGATATGCTGACCCTGCCAGGCAGTTTGGCCTGGAGAAGGCCTCTAACCAGTGGATACTTATTTTGGATGCTGATGAATTGGTTCCCCGTAAACTCAAGGAAAAACTGGAAAATATCATAGAAGAAGATCTGGGAGATATTGTTTCAATACCCCATAATAACTATTTCTTTGGCAAATTGATGAGATTTACTGGCTGGGGCTCCCTTCAGGATACCCATCACCGCTTTTTTAAGAATGATTATGTTTTTATAAGTGATAAGATTCATTCAACTTTCCAAGAAAGAGATGACGCCAGGATATATGAAATAACTGACGAGGAAGAGGGGTTCATACATTTTAACTATGTGGATGTGGAGCATTTCCTGGAAAAACTAAACCGGTATACCACAATCGAAGCAAGGGCGCTTTATGATGCCGATGAAGATATTAAATTCCGGACGGTGGTTAATCAAATTTTCAGCGAATTCCGAAAGAGATACTTTAAGCTATTGGGACGTAAAGAAGGATTCAGAGGATTTTCCCTGAGTTTCCTTATGGCCACTTATCGGCTGGTAACCTATGCCAAATTAAAACTGATGAAGGAGTACAATACAAAAAATCCATCAGCAAAGATAGAAGAAGAATATAATAAACTTGCTCGAGAAATTATATCGGAATATGAGGAGTAATTTTTAATTAAATTATAAAAAATTATATAATTTTTGAATTAATTTTTCTATTTTTACTCCTTATTTTTATTTTGAATATTCAAAATCTGTCGGAATAGATCGTAATCCTCAGGAGTGAAGGTTTTAAGGGCCATTAAAACCCCGAAATAGATTAAGATAGCCAAGACTATTTCTACAAAAAGATTTGTTTTAATTAGGAAGAGGAAGATGGCCATGGCTATACAGGCGACTACTGGTTTAAATATTATTTTATGCACCGCCACTCGGGAAATCAGACGCGACACTATATAGAAACTTAAGGCTACCGAAAGAGCGTCGGTGATAACAGTTACAAAGGCAGCACCTAAATAACTGTAAGTCGGAATTAGTATTAAGTTCAACCCCACATTCATGGTCAGGCAGATGATGGTGATTTTAAGAACAGTGTATTGTCTGTTCATTGATGTAAGGAGGGATCCCAGTATATAATTAACGAATGTAAAGGGGAGAACCCATATAACAATTTGCAGAGTCAAAATAGATGGTATGTAAGCGGATTTGAATATCAACAGTATTATCTGATCTGCCAGTAAAGTTGTGCCCACAGCAATGGGCAGACTGAGAATGGTTAAATATTTGAAAGACTTTTCATAAGCGTTTTTCAGTGGTTTTCTAGATGTAATATAGAGAGATGAGAAAACAGGGAATATTGACGTGGTGTAAACTGCTGGGAAGAATATGAGCGCTTCCATGAGTCTATAAGCAGCATTATAGAAACCAACTGCTTCCGCACCCTTGATTATGGACAGTATAACCGTGTCCACTCTGAAAACCATCATGGAAAAGATGCTGGTCATAGATAAAGGAAGTGCTTCCCTTATGGTTGGTTTCCAGAATCCGAAATCCACTTCTACTTTGGGCAGGTAAAATTTCCAGGTATAAACTATGAGATTGTAGATTAAATTAACTCCATTGGCAATTAAATAAACCGTTGCAAAGGCTATAACATCTAATTGGAAATATATTGCCAGTATAGTACCGATAAGCATCACTACACTATTTAAAATGGTAGCAACCGATTGGAATTCCATTTTCTCAAAGGACTGGAAAATTGAATAGAATATGCTGGATAAAGCATTGAATATGAAGGATATAGTTAAAATATAGACTACCAATTTGGTTATTTCTGGATAAGCGATAACATTTACAATTAAAACAGTTAAAAGGAATGTGGAAAAGGATAAGATCAATTTCATGATGATGGTGTTTCCCACATACTTTCGGGTTAAAGATTTATTACGGGCCACTTCCCTAACAGTCAATGTCCCCAGACCAAGGTCCATAAGTACCATTAAAATCCCAGTTAATGCCAGAGCTGTAGATAAAATACCAAAATTATCTACTGACAAATATCGAACTGTGTAGACTGTTATAAAAAATCCTATAACATAGGTAATCATCTGTGCTATAAACAGAACAGTTGTATTTTTAGCTATTCGACGTGCGGTGCTCATAATAATAACTCAGCTAAACAGATATATTTCCAAAATAATGGCTGGTAAACCATTCCACAGTTTCCTTCAGATCATCTTTAAAATTCAATGGGGGGCTGAAATCAAATCTTCTGGCCAGGGATATATCTGCCAGGGAGTGTTTCACATCTCCAGGCCGGGCCTCCATATTTATGGGTTCTACCTCCACTCCCATAATATCCTCGATCATTTCTAAAAGCTGGTTTATGGTGGTGCTTCTGCCTAGGGCAACGTTGAACACCCTAGTTTCAGAAGATAGGCAGGCCTGAATATTGGCTTTTACCACCTGTTTCACCGATATGAAATCACGGCTCTGCTCTCCATCACCATATATAACAGGTTTTTCACCATTTAATATGGTATTTATGAAGTTGGGGATCACAGCAGCATATGCGGAGTTTGGATCCTGCCTAGGGCCGAATACATTAAAATAGCGTAGGGAAACAGTGGGCAGTCCATAGTTCTGGGTGAAAGCCTGACAGTACATCTCTCCTGCGGCTTTATTTACAGCATAGGGAGATAATGGATGTGGATGTAGGTCTTCGCTTAAAGGTAAAGTCCGGTTATCTCCGTAGACTGCTGATGAGGATGCTAATACTACCTTTTTAACAGAAGTGTCCTTCGCTGCTATTAAGACCTTTAAGGTACCTTCAACATTTACTTTGTTGTAGGGTAATGGGGTTTCTACACTTTCTGGAACACTAATCAGGGCTGCTTCATGAAAAACATAGTCAGTGTCTGTAAATAGTCCTTTGAGTTCTAATTCGGTGATACTTCCTTTTATTAAAGTTAGATTATCCTGATCTAGGTGTGCGATATTTTCTATTTTCCCGCTGGTCAGATCATCGATAATGGTAACTTGGTTATCCTTTATTAGTTCATCAACCAGGTTTGATCCAATAAATCCTAGACCACCGGTGACGATTATTTTCTGGTTTTTCATTATTTTGATTTCCTGTTAATTTAAAAATCAATCTGGATGTTTTTAATTCACATTTATAATTAGTTCCAGAAAACGGTAAGGATTTTGGTTGTCTGGTAGTTTAAATAGATAAAATTCTAATTTCTGATTATTGCCGGTCTGATTAACATTGAAGGTAAGGTTTATCTCCTTCTTTTCTTTATCCTGCAACTTGATGGGTTCCTGTTTAATGGTGTTGTTGTTTAACTTAATCAACAACTGGTAATTAGTAGGGGTTCCTTCCCTGTTTACTATACCAATAATCACTGTACCATTTTCATTTAAAGTTAAATTGGTGGGATAATTTCCGGCTTTACCATCTGAACCCAGTAAATAAAATTCAGTAAATCTTTCACTGGGGGACGGATTGATTATAATATAAATAACACCTATAGAGGCTACTATAAGCACTAATATTATGATGTAAGAGATTAAACTGTCAATTTTCATAAAACTGCATCCAATATTAATTATTTATTACTCTTGTAATCTTTAATTTTTTATACGCCTTTCAATATATCAACTTTTTTAAACAAATCTTTTTATAATCCAGATATTTATTAATCATAAAAATTTTTAAGACTTTTAAATAAAATAACGATAATAATTATATTATAGTTCAATCTAAATGAAAAAAGAATTTAGTTAAAACATTCTATAATATTGATTATCATCTTATTGCCGTGGAGCTAATAATGTTGGATTACATCATTTATATCATAGCTGTTGGGTCTGCCCTTATATTAGGGCTTATCTTTAAGCAGCCACTACTACCTGAAGAGCCTAAAAGACAATCATGGACAATAAGCGCAATTTTTCCTACAGCTGTTCTGGCTTTAGGGTTTACAGCCATGATATCCAAGTTAGGCTATCTTACTTCTTCAAATCTGGACTACCTAATAGCCCTGGCCATAGGGGTGTTATCAGCGTTCTTCTCAATAT
>JAJRAE010000169.1 GCA_028682985.1 Methanobacterium sp. | reverse complement strand
TGAGTTTCAGGAGAAGGAAACACTATTAGATGCTTTAAATGAGCAGGGCATGGAAGGAATGCAGATGGATGCTAGGGATATAGTCTGGAGAAATAATGCAGCTCTATCCTTTGATATTAGAAATAATTTGGATAAAATAAAGGTCAAAAGTTTGATTATAGGCATAGAAGGTGATGAGTATTTTCCACCAGAAATAGAGGCCATACCTCTTTCTAAATCCCTGCAGAATTCGGTTTTATTGATTTATAAATCAAATCTTGGTCATCTGGGAATTAATGAAATAGAAAAAATGAAAGATGCATTACTTAGATTTTTTAAAAAATATTAGAAAATTTAATCTTATTTCTTTTTTGAAAGGATCTGGTCAATGGCCTCTTCCATTTGCAGCCTTACATACCATCTCTCGTCCTTGGATGCTTCTTTAAGTGGTTCTAAAGCTTCCTTATCACCAATTTTGGCCAGTGCTCCTGCTGCATGTCTTCGAACACTTATATCATCATCTGTAAGAGCTTCAATTAAGGGTTTAACTGCTTTGCTTGACCCGATCATTCCCAGAGCCTCCTCTGCTGATGATCTAAAAGAGGATTCTGGTTGTTTCAATGCATTGAGTAAAGGTATTATAGCTGTTTCATCACCGATTTTACCCAGAGCTATGGCAGACTCATTCCGGACTTTATCATCATCCAATGCATCTATTAATGGTTCCACCGCCCTTTCATCACCAATATTTCCCAGTGCCTCTGCAGAATGCCGGCAAACATACAATTGATCATCCTTTAAAAGCTTTATCAGAGTTGGAACTGCCTGATTATCTCCAATTTTTCCTAGAGCCATGGCCGCATTCAGTCGTATATCATTATCCTCCACATCCAAAAGCTCTATAAGAGGAGGTACAGCATTTTTATCCCTGAGCCGACCTAATGCCTGGGCAGCCTTCCATGAAGTATCCTCATCTCCTTCAACTAAGGCATTAATTAACTCCTGTACATTTCTATCAGCTTCTAATTCTTCAATATTAGTATTAGAGGGTTTCAGAATGCGCATATTGTCCAACTCATAAGGGATTATCTTTAGTTTTATATCTAATAATATCTATTTCATGAGTAATGTATATTCTTGATTTTTTTTAGAAAATCTTTTATTCTATGTTTCTAATATTGTGTTTTACTCAATCAAAATAATTTCTTATCAACTAATTAAAAATTATTTAAAATACAATATTCATCAAACATAATTCCTACAAAATCTTAGTTAAAGAAAATAATTGGATGTTAAGATCATGGCAAGTCAAGAATCTTCCGTATTTATCAGCATATTCATAGCTTTACTACTCTTATTTGTGGACTTTTTAATAATACCATCTGTAGTAGTGAGTGTCCTTTTCATAGTAGTTTTTACAGGATTCATTGCCAGTGCAATGGCCGGTTCAGAGAATAATAGTTATCGGGTAGGCGGTATTGCCGGTGGAGTGCTTTCAGTGATGTTCTTTTTGGTGGGTTTTTTCACAGCCCCTACTTTGAGTTTCAATCTATATGGTTTAGGATTTAGTCTGGTTCTACTATCTGAAGGCTTCATATATCTAATCCTGAGTTTCATCTTGTCGTTGGCCATATTTATGCTTTTAGGGGCATTTGGAGGATTGGTTGCCCAGGAACTTTTCGGATCTAAGGATTCAGAATCTGGTAAACAGGACACCTCAAAAACAACTTAAAACATTTATTTTTTATTAAATTGGGGGTATGTTTATGGTTAAAGTTATAGTAGTGGGATCAGGAGCTGGCGGCGGGACGGTTGCCCGGGAGTTATCCAGGGCAAACTTTGAAGTGACCATAATAGAAAGAGGACCATTTATCAAAACTAAAGACGCCCTTAAATGTTATGAAACTTTTAATTCTGATGTAGAGATTATGGGCACGGTCTGTCTGGGCGGTACCACCATGGTAACCATGGGAAATGCTGTCAGAACCTGTGTAGATGAATTTAAAAATTTAGGAATATTTCTTGATGATGAATTTAGGGAAATTGATGAAGAATTAGAAGTCCAACCACTACCTCTCTCTCTTCAGGGTAATGGGACTAGAATGATCGTGGAATCTGCCCAGAAATTGGGTTTTAAACCAGTTCCCATGCCCAAAATCATTGACCCCCGATTATGTAAACCTTGTGGTGAATGTGCTTTTGGCTGCAGTCGCGATGCAAAATGGACTACTGCCCAATATTTAGATGAAGCAGTTACTGCTGGTGCGCAAATCATGGATAACACCCCGGTTACAGAGATTATTTCTGAAGAGGGCAGAGTTATTGGGGTTAAATGTGGTGAGAAAGAATATTATGCTGATTTGGTTATTTTATGTGCAGGAGCTATTTCCACCCCTCGAATATTAAATAGATCCGGTATTAAGGCCGGTGAAAATCTTTTTGTTGATACCTTCATAACAATCGGTGGGAAACTGGAAGGTATTAGTTTTAGTCAGGAAGTTTTAATGAACGCCCTAATT
Source organism: Methanobacterium sp. (assembly GCA_028682985.1). Taxonomy (GTDB): domain Archaea; phylum Methanobacteriota; class Methanobacteria; order Methanobacteriales; family Methanobacteriaceae; genus Methanobacterium_A. Next base: position 2,332 of record JAJRAE010000169.1, on the reverse strand, counting down.
GAAGTTGAAGACATCATACTATCACCTCATTATTCAACAATTCTATTAAATAAGATAGAAGGGGCAAAAAAAGAGGATATTTTAGGGATCATGGTTAAAATAAAGGACGAACCCTCAGGTAGAGTTACCGAGGATAGTGTGATTAAATACAACACCCAAAAGGATGTGGAACTTCTAAGCAGGGGTTCTGCTATTGCAGGCGCTATATTAACTGAAGTCGGAGTGGATACATCCACTCTGGTATCAACCCATCCTCGAGGAGCTCATCCCGGAGGAACGGCCGCTATAGGTAAGGTTGTGGATAATAACCTGGAAACCAGGATTTCAAATTTATATGTGGCTGATGCCAGTGTTTTCCCAGTGGTCCCGGGTGCTCCACCAGTTTTAACTATTATAGCTCTGGCTAAGAGGCTGTCTAAGCATATTATTACTAAATACAAGTCATGAATTTAGTACTCTTAATATATGGCTCTTTTTATAGAGTATTTCCACTCTTTCAAGGGTTAAGTCTCAGCAGGATTATATAATTTTGGTAGACAACCATGAATAGTTATTAAAACTTATAAACATCAAGATACCCTCTTATGTAAGTCAATTATGATAAGGAGTAAAATAAGATGCCGTTAGTTAAAATCGAAATTATTGAAGGAAAAACAAATGATTATAAGAACGCTGTACTGGAGGGTGTTCACCAGGCTCTGGTAAATTCTCTGGGAATACCAGATAGTGATCGTTTCGGGAGACTTTACGAACTACCTTTTAACAATTTCGAGTATCCACCTGATAGATCAATGAATGTGACCATCATTGAGATAACTATGTTTAAAGGAAGGAGTTTAAAGGCTAAAAGAGATCTTTACCAGTCTATTGTAAATATATTGGGAAAAAATCCAGGTATAGATGGTCAGGATATTATGATTATTTTAAATGAGCCGCCCCTTGAGAACTGGGGTGTTCGGGGCGGTAAGCCTGCCAGTGAAGTGGACTTTGATTTTGACATTGATGTTTAACTAAAATAAAATTTTGATTAAAATAATATTTAATTTGACAAGAAGCTTAAATCTAATAGATTTGATATAATTAAATTTAAAAAAAATAGTGAGGATCCTGAAGTTTAAACCTCAGGATCCTATATATGGTCCGATTAGTTTTTTGGAGGCGGTAAAGGGACCATATAAACTTTAAGTTGGTAATAATTTTTTTCCATGGGTTTCGTTTATAACCTCTGCCAGACCAACATACATGGCGCTTAATCCGGTTAATATACCTTCAAAACCTGCTATCAAGGTTATTGTTTCGTTTCCTGTTATTTCTCCTAGTGCCAGGAGGAAAAACAGTATGGCCAGTGTGCCGAATATTACCTGTAATCCTCTGCTTATTTTAAGTGTGCCTATGAACATGACTGCTGTGAAAACTCCCCACATGAAGAGGTAAGCAGCCAGTGAGGCCGCATCTGGAGCTGTTGCCAGGCCCATTTTAGGTAACAATAACAGGATTGCAAATGAGTACCAGAATAATCCATATGATCCAAATGCAACTGTAGCAAATGTATTTCCATTTTTATATTCCATGGCACTTGCTATTATCTGGGCGGTCCCTCCATAGGCCAATCCCATAGCCAGTATCATACTACTTAATGGATAAAATCCGGCGTTGTGGAAATTCAAAAGGACTGTGGTTAGTCCAAATGCTATAAGTCCTAGTGGAGCTGGATTTGCCGTTATATGTTTGGTTAATTTTCGCCCGTCTATAGTTATAGTAGCGTATTCTTCTTCCATTTTTCATTCCCCTATATAGAATTGAATTATTTTAAATAATCTGTTTTCCCAAATTTTTAATTCCTTAAATTTGTTAGTTTATTCCTCCAGGGTGGATGTATCTCCTACATCTTCCCCAGCTTCCCTTGCTCTTAATACTCTTCTCATGATCTTTCCACTTCTGGTTTTGGGCAGGGATTCTACCTGGTCAATTTCTCCAAGCACTGCCACTGGTCCCAGTTCGTGTCTCACATGTTTTTTAAGGTCTTCAATTAGTGCTGTGTTCATTTTATTTCCTTCTTTGAGTATTAAGAATGCTTTAATGACTTGTCCCTTAATTGGGTCATCTTTTCCAATTACCGCTGCTTCAACCACTGCGGGGTGGCTTACAAAGGCAGATTCCACTTCAGCTGTTCCAATTCTGTGGCCGGCAATTTTCAGTACATCATCGGATCTTCCCTGGATCCAGAAGTATCCATCCTCGTCTTTTCGGGCCATGTCTCCTGCTTTGTAGTATCCAGGGATGTCTTTCCAGTAGACGTCAATGTATCTCTGTTCATCTTTATAGAGTGTTC
>JAJRAE010000024.1 GCA_028682985.1 Methanobacterium sp. | reverse complement strand
ACACCATGTTCTATCAGGATCTTCCCAGCTAGCTGGGCCAGTTCTCCACTCTTACTCACCTGGCTGTCAAAGAAGAACTCCACATCTGCTGGGTGGTAAATTTTAACAAGGGCCACTATGGAATTTAAAGCATCGCGTGTTTCATCTTTACACCTATATTTACCAAAAACAGCATTCACATCCCGGAGGATGCCATCATCACAAACCACAATAGAATTATCCGAGCTGCATATACTCTCCACAGTAATGAGTACATTATAACCATCGATCAATAGTTTTTTGCCTTTAATCTTACTCAGGGGGATGATTTTACTTTTACGTCCCTTGGATTTTTGAGTGGAGTACACCTTTCTCTGCAGGTAGTTTCGTTCATCTTTGTCCAGAAGATAATGGTTACCCACAAAATCCAATGCGGCTTTCTTGTTATAATCCTTATTTAAAAGAAATTTCAGGTCAGCTGTTGCGTTCTGTAGCTTTCGAGAATTTTGATACTTCATTTTAACCTCTTCTTTTAGCAGCAATGATGAGTGCACGGTCAGACGCATTCTCTGCCCGGTCCACAATTTTTCCCAGTTTAGTGGCTATACTTTTAAGTTCTATCAACGTTAGAATATCGATTTTTTCCTCTTTATACAACTGGTAAATTGTTTTTAGGATTTTTCTCTCAATTTCATCTGCTTTATCTTCCAGGTCTTCCACTTCATGGGCTTTGGCAATGGAATTTCCCATATCCACATCTAGCTGCTCGATACATTCCCTTAAAACAGACACGGTTTCTATGATGATCTCCATGAATCTTTCAAAGTCCCCCTGACCCTTAATGGGAAATTCCAGCCTGCTTAGACATATGCTGAAGCCGGTGGCTTCCGCCATGTCAGAAACACTATCCACCAGCTCTGCAAGAACGATCCGGTCTTCCCGGTCAAAGGGGAGGAAAGCTCCATGATAGTATTCGAGCTCCATATTCCTGCGTATGATATCGGCCTGGTGCTCCAGGTTAGATAGTTCAATAACCTTCTTATCCAGTTCGGCGAAGTTTCCCATATAAAAACAATTCATTACCTCTTTAAGTTTAATTATGCTTTCAAAAACAATTTTAACATGGTTTTTTCCATGTTTTTCTACCTGAGATTCTCTTCCAAACAATTTTACCATACTATCCCTTTATCCTAATAAATTAATTCTGGGATTACTAATTGTGGATTTATATTAAATGATGAAGCAGACGTACCGCATCAAGCAGTCCATGGGCGTAGGTTATGCATCCAAAGGCAGTATAGTTATCCTGGTTTTCCAGGTAATAATTGGTGTCCTGGGCATAGTTGCGGGCCATATGTATAATATTATCTTCTCCAGCACTAATTTTTATGGATTCAACTTCTTTTATATTTTTGGTAAAGAGTTCCATGTCCTTTTTAATCCTTTCAATTTCATCCATCCAAACCACCAGCAATGTATTTAAGAATGAGTACAATTTTTACTTTTTAAGCTCTTTCCAGGTGTGATATAATCTCTGCAGCACAGTTAAGTAACCTAAAATCATTATCAACACCACTGCCCAGTACATTATTTGAGAATTAATTAGATAACCCAGAAATGCTCCGGCCATTAAGATCACCAGTCTTTCCGGTCTTTCAGCTATTCCAATGTTGCATTTAATTCCCTCGGATTCTGCTCTGGCCCTAACATAACTCACAGTTACAGATGCGTGCAGTGCTAAAATACCGATTATGGGATCTACGTATCCTCCCATGATTATACCAATGAGGATGAATGCATCAGAAAACCGGTCTATTGTGGAATCCAGAACCCCTCCAAAAGGGGTGTTGGATGAATTTTTACGGGCAACCGCCCCATCCAGAATATCCACAAATCCACTTATAGCAATGAAAATCCCTCCAAAAAGAAGATATTTATTGGCGAACAGGTAGGCCGATAATAAACTAACAAGAAGACCGGCCACTGTTATGATGTTGGGGTTTATACTGATATGGCGAGCCATTGGATCCATCACTACCTTAACATGAGGGCGGAGTTTATCTAACATACAGAATTTAATAAAATTTCTAAAAGGATATAAGTTTTGGGATGAAAATATAAGATGGATGAAGATAATTCAAATTAATCCTCAAAACCCTGAAAAAGAAAAGATAAACCAGGCAATACAGATTCTAGAAGAGGATGGGATAATAGTGTATCCCACAGACACCATTTACGGGCTGGGTGCAAATATATATTCTGATAAAGCCATAAAAAAAGTGTTTTCTATCAAAAAAAGGGATCACAATAAACCATTATCAGTATGCCTATCAAGAATAGGGGATATATCTGAAATAGCGTATCTAGGGGAAGATGATCAGCAGTTAAATGAAAATCTACCTGGACCCTATACAATCCTCCTAAAAAAAAAGGAACATGTATCACCGCTTCTCACAGCAGGTAGTGAAAAAATTGGAATCAGAATCCCGAATAATAAAATATGCAGGGATTTAACCAGGAAATTCCCCATAACCTCAACAAGCGCCAACATTTCCGGAGAAAAAGTCCCAATAACAGCAGAAGAAGTGGCAGAACACCTGGATGACCAGGTTGATCTAGTGATAGATGGGGGAAAAACCAAAGGAACACCATCCACCGTGGTAGACTGCACCAAAAAACCTCCAGAAATACTCAGACAGAGCAATCAGGAATTTAATTTATTAAAATAAATTAGAATACTAAATATTTAAAAATTATAAGGTAGTCTTTAGCATGCTGAAAACACCAAAAAGCGAACTCATAAAAAGAATGAAGAGATTTAGGAATATTATGGATGGTAATAATCCAGAATGGGAGATTGCAGTTATCTGGAGTAAAATCAACCAGTTCTACTTCACAGGAACCATGCAGGACGGCATGTTAATCATACCCCGTAGTGAAGAACCGATATACTGGGTGCGCAGAAGCTACCAAAGAGCGCTGGATGAATCATTATTACAGGATATACGGCCTATGACTAGTTTTCAAGATGCGGCCATGAATATGGATAAACTACCAGAAACCGTCTATCTAGAGACAGAATTCGTTCCCCTGGCACATTATCAAAGGTTTAACAAACACTTCTCATTTAAAAAATACCAGTCATTGGACCGGCAGCTGGCCCAGGTAAGATCAGTTAAAAGTAGCTATGAATTAGAACTTATGAGAAAATCCGGTAAGATCCATAAGCATGTACTGGAGGATGTTCTCCCTGGTTTGCTACAGGAAGGTATCAGTGAAGCAGAGCTAGGATCAGAAATATTTCCCATACTGATGAAGGAAGGCCATCATGGAGTGACCCGTTTCGGTATGTTCGACACCGAGATAATGCTGGGACATATCGGCTTTGGTGAAGGATCCATCTATCCCACCTACTTTGACGGTGCCAGTGGAAATTATGGCTTAAGTCCTGCGGTCCCGGTATTCGGAAACAGGGAGCGAAAACTTAAGAAAGGTGATTTGGTATTCGTAGACATAGGATGTGGCTATGAAGGATACAACACTGATAAAACCATGACCTACATGTTTGGACAACCACTTCCCCAGCATGCCATTGATGCACATAATCAGTGTGTTGAAATACAAAATAAAGTAGCATCCCAGCTTAAACCTGGAACATTGCCTGTTGATATCTACACATCCATTATGAATGATTTGGATAAAGATTTCTTAGAGAATTTCATGGGCTTTGGTGAGAGAAGGGTGAAATTCCTGGGTCATGGCATAGGACTATTAATAGATGAGTTACCAGTGCTGGCAGAGAAATTCACAGAGCCTCTGGAAGAGGGAATGGTATTTGCAGTTGAACCTAAAAAAGGAATACCCAGTATTGGTATGGTAGGGATTGAAAACACATTCATAGTAACCCCTAAAGGCGGAGAATGTATCACCGGGGATAATCCCGGACTGATTCCAGTTTATTAAAAATCTAACAAATATTGGAGCTATATAATCTTCAAACAAATATTAAAGGCGTATAATCTTCTAATCACCAAGTTGATGGATTATCTTCACTATTTAAATTGAAATTACAAATTCCTTCCTTGATTAACAATTTAAATAATTTAGGGGAGTATTCCATTCATAAAGATATTGGTATATTCTTCAAAGGAATTTAAATCATCTGGGAGAAATTTATGTTCAAATACTTCCTCTGATATGCTTTTATTGAATATAAAACTAAATAAGGTAAAGGCTAGTAGATCAGGGTTAATTCTGCGTATTTTACCAAGGTTTATCTGCTCCTGGAAGTAGTCCTTCAGGTGTTCCAGCATTTTAAATTGAAATTGAGTAAATAAAATCCGTGTCTCCGGGGTTTTTCTCCCTTCAGTAATCATGAATAATATAAATTCCATTCTATCATCAAAGAATTGTTTCAAATTAATTCCCAGAGTTTTTATACAGATCTCTATATCGGCATTTTTCTCTTTGCACAGGATCAAGTCCAGAGTATTAAGGGTTTCATTGAGATTTTTCCGTATTACTGCATTTAAAAGATTTTCTTTAGTTTTAAATTTACGAAAGATGGTTACTTCATTTACTCCTGCCTTTTTTGCTATTTTTATTGTAGTGGCTCTGTGATAACCATTTTTAGCAAATATAAGCATAGCTGCATTTAGTATTCTCTCTTTGACTTTATCTTTATCCGGCTGTATTAGTCCTTCACTGACACTCTCACCCATATATGTAAGTATATACTTGCATTTGTATAAATTTTCCGATTCAAATAAATCCACCACTAGTAACCAAATTAATTAATAAAGAAGTTCAATCAAATAAAGAGGATTGAATTTGAAAGTTCTAAAAGAAATGGATAATAACAGTAAAATCCCTATAAACTGTTCAATAGATAACATTATAGGTGGGGGAGTTGAAAGAGGCTGTTTAACACAATTTTACGGCCCTCCAGGTTCGGGTAAAACTAATATAGCCTTAAATCTGCTTCTTGAATGTGTTAAAAATGGTAACAAGGCCATATTTGTGGACACCGAAGGAGGTCTATCCATTGAAAGGTTCAAACAGATATCCGGACATGAATTTGATATAGTTGCGGGTGATGTAATGGTCCTGGAGCCCAAAACATTTCAGGAGCAGGACGAATCACTAAGAAGAGTAGAAAATATCCTGGAATCTGGAGATGAGAAGGTGGACCTGGTGATTCTTGACTCTGCTGTAGCACTTTACCGGCTTAAGGAAGGAGATTTAACCCAGTTAAACCGGGAACTGGGAAAACAAATGGGACTTCTATCCAGAATAGCCCGAAAATATAATGTAGCAGTGGTGATCACCAACCAGATATATTCCGTATTTGGAGATGATGGCAGCACCAGCATGATTGCACCGGTGGGTGGTACTATATTAAAGTACTGGAGCAAGATCATGGTGGAACTGAGCCGGGGGGATGTTAATGGGGAGAGATATGCCATTTTAAAGCGGCATAGAAGCCGACCGGAAGGTCTTAAAGCCCGTTTCAAAATTGTTAATGATGGATTGATATAGTTTAAAGAGTAAATTTTAAATTAAGTGACGATAAAAAATAGAAATAATTTATATTTGGTTAAAAATCGGTTTATTAATTACCTGCTGATTTTATTAAGTTTAACACGTTTGTGATAATTATGATTTCACGAAAAAAGTATGCCCGAGCAGAAAAAACAGTACCTAAGGGCTTTGAAAGTCCCAACGACTTTTTCAATTATGTTTATAATGACCAGGACATTATATGGATGGGCCAGAACACCAACCACTTGCACGATAAAGATGGAATAATGGAGGCCATGCTGAGCAGCATAAAAAAGGGAGATTACGCCAAATATCCCCCACCAGAAGGATTTCCAGAATTAAAAGACCTGATACAAGAAGATCTGGGATTAACCCATGGATTTGACTCATTGATAACCGCAGGAGGTACCGAATCTTTATACCTCTGTGCAAACAATATTTTAGACCCAAATAACAATACATTAACCTGTGATCCGGGCTATTTAATCATTGACAATTTCTCCAGCAGGTTTGGGGAAGTAAAAAGCATACCTATCTACAATAAGGAATGCGGATATAAACTAACACCACAGCTTGCCCGTGAAAACCTGGATAAAAACACTAAATTGCTATGCCTCATTGACCCCCTAAATCCATTGGGATCATCATACACCAAGGAAGAAATAAAGGAGTTTAAGGAAATAGCAGAGGAAAATGATATCTACCTCTTACATGATATCACCTATCGGGATTTTGCAAGGAAACATACACTTATGGCAAAGTATGCACCTGAACACACCATAACCATATACAGTTTCTCCAAGATCTATGGAATGGCAGGACTGCGCATAGGAGCCATGATATCATCACCCAACATAATAAACTCGGTACGAACCATCCTCATAAACGACCTGGGAACCAATGTGGTAGCTCAGAAAGGAGCGATCGCAGCTGTAAATAGTAAATATGATTGGCTGGACCGGATCAGGGAAACAACCTACCACAACCAGAAGATCATAAAAGAGGCGGTTGATCAGGTGGAAGGGGCCTTCATACCAGTTTACCCATCAGAAGCAAACATGCTAGCGATAGACACCTATGAAACTGGTGTAAAACCATCTGAACTGGCTGATTACCTTCTTGAAAGGGGGGTATTCGCCAGGGAAGGAACTTACACCAGCAAACTTTTCGGCCACCGCTATCTGAGAGTTAGCTTCTCCATACCCACTGAACATGTGAAATACTTTGCTGAGTGCTTCCTGGATGGAATGGAAGAGTTGACCGCAGATAAATAATATTCAACCTTTTTTATTTTCAAATATTTTTTCTACAGTATAATTTACATCAGATAAATCCGCCGCTGATATCTCGCCGAATATTTATGAAAATTTGAATCAAGAGATAAAAAAAAGAATTTTGAATCATCCAGATAATATTGAATTCAAATGCTCAACTATTCCAGGAATATGTTTAATAGAATTATTTCGTTCACGTAAATATGACGAAGTTGATTATTATTTTAAATAAAATTCATTAGATACCCTAAATTAATTGTTAATATACTTGATTGATTAAGGGATAGATGTTTATAACTCTATTTTGATTTAAATATTCTTTCTTTGTATTTTAGTTCTTTGAATTTGATGGTGAATTTAGTCCCATGGCTTCTGTCTAGGTTGATTGTGCCATTGAGTTGTTCGATCAGGTTTTTTACTATTTGAAGTCCTAGTTGTTTTGTTTTATCCAGATCAAATTCTATTGGTAGTCCCATTCCGTTGTCCTTGATAATCAGTTCATATTCTTCACCTTTATTATGTATAAATATGGATATTT
>JAJRAE010000252.1 GCA_028682985.1 Methanobacterium sp. | reverse complement strand
TATCTGTCTTAATTAAAAATTTTATTTTATCAATTTTTTTTAGAAATTTTTGACCAAAATTTTTTTATCAAATTAAAAGTAATGGATTATTATGGCAGATTTGAGCTTTTATGGTGGTGTCGGTGAAATAGGTGGTAATAAAATTAAAGTGGATGGCCAGGAAACATCTTTCTTCTTTGATTTTGGTCTGGCCTTTGCCAGGGCTAATGACTATCTATCTGAATTTTTACAGCCCCGTAAATCAAATGGTATTCTTGATTTTGTTGCTTTAGGACTCTTACCCTGTGTTAAAGGCATATACCGGGAGGATTATCTGCGACATTCTGGAATGTCTTATCAGAGTAAGCCAGCGGTGGATGGGGTGTTTATCAGTCATGCTCATGTTGATCATGCTGCTTATATACATCATCTGCGTGAGGATATTCCCATATATTTATCTCAGGAGTCATTATTTATCCTTAAAGCATTGGAGGATACTGGTATTGCCTCATTTTCTGATTATACCCAGCTTAAAAAAACCTTCCATTTAGTGCCTAAAAAGAGGGGTGAAGGCCACACCCGCTCTCGTGAGAAAGTTAACAGGGAGATAAGAATAACCAGGCCCTATAAATTCTTTGAAATGGGTGAATTCCATGTTAAATCTATTCCTGTTGATCATTCTCTTCCTGGTGCCTGTGGATATGTGGCTCTTAATGATGATGATACCATTGTCTACACTGGAGATCTGAGGTTCCACGGCAGACAGCCGGAACTCACCCGAAAATTTGTGGATATTGCTCGAAAATCAAGACCCACCATTATGCTAAGCGAAGGAACCCGTATAAAGAGTGAACATAATATTACAGAGGATGAAATTGAGGAAAGAGCAATAAAACAGGTTGATTTAGCCAGGAACTTAGTTATTGTAAATTATCCGGTGCGTGATCTGGACCGTTTAATCACATTCTATAGGGTGGCTCAGCATACCAATCGGCAGTTGGTAGTCAGCTTGAAACAGGCCTATATTTTGAATCTTTTCCAGGGGCAGGGCTATCCAGATGTAAGTGATATCCTGATTTATAAGCCCAGACGTGGCTGGGGATTGATTGATAATAAAAGCTTTGCCTGTGTGGAGGACGAGTGGCTTTGCACCTCAGACATAGATCCACAACAAAGTATCAGGGATTACCACAACTGGGAGAGGGAGTTCCTGGAGCGGGATAACATTATAAAATACCAGGAACTGCAGAGAGAACCTGAAAGTTATATCTTTAGATCAGATTTTTTTGAATTAAAAGAGTTGATCGATATTAAGCCCAAGGATGCGGTATATATTAAGAGCAGCACCGAACCATTTGATCCCCAGATGGAGATAAGTGAAAGGAAGGTTCAAAATTGGCTGAACTTATTCAAAATCCATTATGTTAAAGAAGGCTTCCATGCATCTGGACATGCCAGTGGTCCGGAAATACTGAAAATGATCCAGGATATACATCCCGATAAGGTTTTTCCAATTCATACTGAATATCCAGAAGAATTTGCATTGCTGGAGGACGATGGTATAGAGGTGGTTTATCCCCAATCATTACAGCCCAAAAATTAAATTTTTTCTTAATATTTTAACTAAATCAATAAATAAAATTTACAATTTGTTTAAAATTTGTTCTGATTACCTAATTTTTCGATTAAATTTATTTATATCTATTAATAAAATGGTATTATGAAGCCTAACCTTTGTTGAACATTCAGTAACCAATCAGTTATTATGCAATAATTTAATTAAAGAAAATTCAATGTAAATTGTTCAAAATTAAATCTCCAGAGTTGTTAGGACATTATCATATTGTAAAAAGTATAAAAGAGGTGAAAAAAGATGCGAAAACTAGCAACCTTATCTTTACTTTTGTTATCCTTTAGTCTTGTTTTTATCGGGGCAGTGGCTGCCGCACCCGAAGTAGATGTGGAAGTTGATGATGAAAACGGCGACCCGGTTACAGTAACCAGTCCTGGTGATGAAGTTAACGTCACAGCCAACGCTACAACTGATGAATATCTCGAAGACCCGGCGGTGCTTATCTCTGTAGATCCGGACACTGGTTTGACTTTTGATGCCGATAAAGCAGTCATGAACTTCGACGGAGATATATACCAAAACGACCCCGAAGACCCGTTCTTTTTCTGGAGCGATGATTTCCAGGGCTGGATATGGTGGATTGGATGGGTATATGGTGATCAGTTAGCAGGTGAAGTTGTGCAGCTCTCTGTACCGGCCATTGTATCTGATGTCGGTGATATAACTGTTGATGCAGATTACATGGAATGGCCTGAACAATCAGAGTTCCCAATATTCTTAGATTCTGACAGTTTCACATTCCTATCTGTCGGAACAGATCCAGTATCAGTAAGCGGAGAAACCGTTCCAATGCAGGACACCGGTGTACCATTTGCAGCCGCAGCATTGGGATTACTCAGTATTATAGGCGGAACTCTCTATGGTAAATTCAGGTAAGTTCTAATTTTTTTTTATTTTTTTGAATTAATTTTGTTTTATTGATAAAAAAGTAAATTTTTAAATCATAATATTAAATAATCAGGATAATCTACCAATAATTATAAGCTCTTTTTTAATAAAATCATAGAGGAATATAATATGACTGTTAAAATCAATGAAAATTACCTTTTACTTAAGAGTAACTACATATTTGCTGAAATCAACCAGAGAGTTGAAAAATACAGTAAAGAAAATCCAGAAGCACACGTGATCAGGATGGGAATAGGAGACGTAACCCGGCCTCTACCCCAGGCAGTGGAAAGTGAATTTATAAAGGCGGTCCAGGAAATGGGTCAGCCAGAAACCTTCCATGGATATGGGCCAGAACAGGGATACGACTTCCTCATAAACCAGATAATAGAAAAAGATTACAAACCCCGGGGAATTGAGCTTGAAAGAAGCGAAGTCTTTGTAAGTGACGGAGCTAAATGTGACACCGGAAACATCCAGGAAATATTCTCACTGGACAACATCGTAGCTGTAACCGACCCAGTCTATCCTGTATATGTGGACAGTAACGTTATGGCCGGCAGGACAGGACCAATGGGAGATAACGGTCGCTACCAGAAACTGGTGTACCTTCCCTGTACTGAAGAGAACTCTTTTGTACCAGAACTTCCCCAGGAAAAAGTGGACCTGATCTATCTGTGCTTCCCCAACAACCCCACCGGAACCACCTTAACAACAGCTCAACTAAAGGAATGGGTGGACTATGCCCAGGACAACAACTCCATAATACTTTTCGACGCTGCCTATGAATCCTACATAACGGAGGATGACATTCCGCACAGCATCTACGAATTGGAAGGAGCCCGGGAAGTAGCTGTCGAGTTTAGAAGCTTCTCAAAAAACGCCGGATTTACCGGTACACGATGCGCTTTCACCATAGTCCCTGAAGAATTGGAAGGCTACGATGCCCAGGGAAAAGCCTTTAAATTGAATAGCCTGTGGAACCGCAGGCAGACCACCAAGTTCAATGGGGTGTCCTACCCTGTACAGGTGGCAGCACAGGCAGTTTACTCGTCCGAAGGACAGAGGGAGATCAAGGAAAATGTGGATTACTATATGAACAATGCCACAATAATCCTGAAAAGTCTGAAAGATGTCGGCTTAAGAGTTTATGGAGGTGTTAACAGTCCCTATATTTGGATTAAAACACCGAAAAATATGGACTCCTGGCAATTCTTTGACCTACTCCTCAATAAATCCCATCTGGTGGGAACGCCTGGTGTGGGCTTCGGTCCAAGTGGAGAGGGTTATTTCAGATTAACTGCATTTAATACTTTGGAAAATACCAGAGAAGCTATGAAACGTATAACCAGCTTACAGGAAGAAATTTAATTTTATCTTTCCTCTTTTTTTAAAATTTATATTTCTTTAACCAAATTCAAAAATGTTTGATAAAATAATTGATGAAAATTTTTTTTAAACCAATTTTCTACATAAAATTCACTTTTATTATAAAATAATCATTAATCAAACAAATATTATATAGAAGAAGTATAAATCTATTAATAGATGTTAATCAATTGGGGTTTTTAATTTGAGATGTCAATATTGCCATGCTGAGAATCCAGAGGATGTTCAAATCTGCATCATCTGCGGGAAGACTACTGACATTTCAAAAAAACCCTGGAAATCTTTGCATAATCTGCTCTGGGGTAATAAAATAAATCAGGATATTATGGATAATTTAAACGATTTAAATAAACAGAAAAGTCATTTCATTGATGTTGCCCGTAATTTAAAAAAATCAGACGACGATTAATGTCGTTTTCGTAAAAAAATTTAGTATATTTATTTTAAATAATCTTTATTTACCCGGCGATGCATGGGATGAATTGTTTTTTACTGTTATAGAGTTGTTTTTTATGATTATGGAATTGTCTGTAGTGTTCTGTAATGCTACACTGAACCCTGGTTCTGCGCCTATTACTATGGTTTCCTTTCCATTTTCCTTGGCTTTGTTTAACAAGGGAAGATAATCTGCATTTCTTGTCATGAGGGCCAATATATCTATATTAGGGTTATATATCAATTCCATGGCTTCCATGGCCAGATGCACGTCAGTATCACCAGCCACCACAATGGGAGTAAATCCCTGATTTACAATAGCCTCTATCAACTTATCAGATGCGTATTGATTTAACAAAACCTTTCCAACCCGCATATTTCCATATTCAGACATCAATTCTCTTATTGACTCTAAATCCAGGTTAAATTCCTTTCGGAGCATGTTAGGACCATCCACCAACAATCCAATATTTTTCTGGGAGGGTGATTTCTTTCCAATAGGAAGATAATCTCTAATTGATGAAATTTTTTCACTGTTACCCATTTAAAACCTCCAAATTAGTTTTAGGGTTATTATCGTTATATTCATGTTTAGATAAAAAACTGGTTCTTCTTTTTTATTTCAAGCTTAAAATAACTTTGCCCAAATTAGACCCAAATTAACAGATAATAATGATAAAAAAGACATCGTTACCGGTTTTCTTAACTTATAATATGTAATTTAAGAATATTTAATTTTTGTGGAAATTGTCTAGAAAAAAAATGGGTTTATTTATAAACCAGGAAAAAACTGTTATAAAATTTTGTTTTATGACTATTTGATAGGGTCATTTTCCCAAATAAGCAACACTACCTAATACCTTAAAACTATAGTATTCAGCCCTTAATGGTTTATAGAACATACCCATAAACTTTTTGAACAAGTCTAATTGTTCCCAGAGGGTCAGCAATCAATTATTGAGCTATTTAATTTGCACGTTGATGCTTTCTTCTTTTTCCTGTTTAGGAACTTCCACTACTAGTACGTCCTGTTCAAACCTGGCGTCTGCTTGTTCTGGAATCACCTTTTTAGGGAAACGTACTGTTCTCCTCATTACACCACTTTTCTGGTCGTTGATGGTTATGTAACTTCCCTGTTCTATTTCGCTGGTGATGTCGAAGTTTGCTTTTACCCGCATCCGTTTTTCGGTTACGTTGAGTTCGATGTCTTCCTTATTAATTCCAGGAAGGTCCACGTGTACTATTACGCTGTCATCTGTCTCGATTATGTCTTTACCAGGGACAAATGTGTAGTCTACTATGGATTTCTCAATGTCTTCACGTATGTTGTCGATGGTGTTTGCTGTATCTTCCAGCATCTTTTCAACTAAACCTTTCTTATCTAAAACAGTCCTGTTTCTTCTATTTCTTCTCATTTTTATCGGCCTCATTTTTTGAGTCACTTAATATGTACTTCAATCAAATTATATAAAATTATCTAATCTGATAAAAAGAGGATAAAAAATACTGAATTAAGGATTACAATATCGCAATAAGAAAAAAAAAGATTTATTTAATCAGATAGGACGTATATTACCTTCAAAAGATGTATAATAAGGCCTATGATGCCCCCTATTATGGCCAGGATCAGAAGGATAGTTAAAACCAGTGCCAGTACCTCATTTAATATAAATGGGAACACTACCAGTAAAGTGTAGGCCACTAATATTCCCAGTATATCTGTGATCATCTTAAGCAGGTTACGGAACCAGGTGGCCTGGTAGAAGAGGAAAATGACGTTTATTAGGATGGTAGTAGTAATGAGTAGGTATATTATACCCTGCACCTGGATAAAAGTAGGGCTTATAAAGCTTAAATTCCAGTTTAGCAGGTTGTTAACTATGAACCATAAAATGATATTAATTATGATGGCAGCTATAAACTCGGATCTGTCTTTTTCTTTATCCTTAGAGAGGAAATTTTTTAATCGTGAATTATTAGTTGTCTTTTTAGGCATGCTTATTTATTCTCCAGTTATGTGGTATAATAATTTTAGAGAGGTTTTAAT
>JAJRAE010000182.1 GCA_028682985.1 Methanobacterium sp. | reverse complement strand
GGGCATTGATGATAAATTTAAGGTTCTAAAATCGATTGATATTAAAAATGTGGATGAATTAAATCGTAAGTTAAAAAATAAAAAGAATATTAAGGAACTATCTAATGATACATCTATAAAAACTGATTATTTAACTATCCTCCGTAGATATGTTAACAGTTTTCATCCGCCGCCCCGAAAAATAGGAGATTTCCCAAGTTTAAGCCATTTAACAGTTGATAAACTGGAAAAAATGGGTATTACCACTACCCCTCAACTTTATGATAAATTGGTAACAAAAGAACTTCGAAATAATCTTAAAACTGAATTAGGAGTAGCTGATGAAGAAATACTTATTTTAACAAAACTTGCTGATGTTTCCAGGCTTAAATATGTCAGTCCAATATACGCCACCTTAATAGTATATTCTGATTACGACACAGTACAGAAGATAAGAAATGCTGACTACAATGATCTCCACAATCAGCTAGTTAAAATAAATAAAGAGAAAAATCTTTATAAGGGAAGAATTAATTTAAAGGACATCAAATACCTGGTTAATGAAACAGACTATGTAACATTGGATGTAGAATATTAAGAGTTAAATAAATGAAAATTTACGGTAAATGAATATTCCTTATTAAAAAAAATTTATTTTAGTTTATTCCTTCTCCATACTCAACTTCTCCTTCCTGTAAACTTTATAAGCGGCATAGGTGATTCCTAGAATTAAAGGACCTATAAAAAGGCCAGGAATTCCCATGGTCACTGCCCCATAGATAAACCCTAATAGAAAGATCAGGGGATGAATTTCCGAGTACTGAACTGATATTCGGGGTCTTATATAAAAATCAGTGGTGGTTTCGATTATCCAGCCAAATATAATGACCATAATTCCCTGAACAGTGTTTCCAGTAAGTATACTGAAAAGGCCAATAGCACCGTAAACAATCCAGGGGCCTATAACCGGTATGAACATTGCAATACCGCTTAAAATCGCTAATAGTATTACATAAGGATATCCGAGGAAATAATAAACCACACCTGAGAGTATTCCAAGTATAGCGGCAGGTATAAGATTACCAACTATTATACTCTTCAATACATCATCGGCGCTTTCAAAAACCTGCTGATAGAAATGCTTATCCTTTTCTGGAACCACATCCTTTATGTATTGCACAACCTTATCACCATCTCTGGCAAAGTAGAACACCGTAAATATCAAAATTAAGAGCTGAGCTGCCAAACCCGGGATGGAACTTATAAGAGATACCGTGTAACTGGCTATTGCAGATATTGACTGGGTTATCCATGATTTTATTGCATCCACAATGCTCTGTGTAATATCCGGCGGCAGACCGAGGTTCTGGATAGCCTGGTTTAACTGGCTGGTGTCCAGGTTGTTGGCGTTTGCTGCCTGCTGTAGTGAACCAAACAAAGAACCGGCTATGCTGATGAACTGGCTGAATGTGAAGTACAATAGCAACAGGATGGGAATGGAAATAATTATTATTGCCAAAAATACCGCCAAAGACTTGTACTTAACATGGGGCTGGATATATTTACAGATATAGCGTACGTAGTAAGCTAATATCGCCCCAAATATAACCATGGATAGTATGGGAATTAAAATACCTACAGAAAGGAGAGTAAGAATTATGATAAACATTATTATTGATGAAAACTGCATCTTGTTAAGATTAGGAACCATTAAAAAATTCACCTCAAAGTTTAAATTTTGCTGTTAAAAATTTATAAAATTAGTTGATGTTAACTCCATATAATTATGTCCCTATTTAGGTATCCGAGAAATTTCGCTCCTAATAACTTTATAGAGGACTAAAAATATTAAAAAACTAGATATATAAAATTTTAAAATTTGATATAGTTAGATTTAATTTATTATTTTAGAGCCCAATAGCATCTTTTTGGAGAAATAATGGTCTCATCTTTTTTAAGTTCTTTCATAATTTTATCAACTTCTTTTTTCTCCACACCAGATATCTGACTAACTTTTGTAGCGTTTAAAGGTTCTTCAGAGTCTTTAAAAGCCTTAATTACCTTTTCCTTGTTATCCATATAATCACCTATAGTATCTTAATTATTAATCTATATATCATTGTGGATAATAAAGAACGATTACTTTAACTCTGGATTATTTGTTATGGTAATCAAAGACAGTATAGCTACGAATATCATGGTGAATATTGTGACCAACCCCATGGACTGTGTGATGGCGTTGTTCATACTGATTATTATTAATATATTGCCCAGAGCCATTATACCATAAAGAATACCGGCTTCCAACCAGTAGGGCTTGTTTGAGAGAATATCAATTTTTTTAGAGCTTATTGAATCGTATCTGGAGATGTAGATTGCGAAAATCTGGAAGAATATGTACACCACTAAGAACCATCCTACAAAATTGGAGATAGGAACCCCGAAGTATACTCCTGGTGTTTGCCATACCCAAAGGCCATCTATTGTTGAGGAAACTGGATCCATGGTTAAATCCCACATGACCATCAAAAATGAGGCTATTAAGGGAACTATAAAAATCTGTTTTCCTTCCAGTTTCTGAGTGTATTGTCCAGTTAAAACATGGGCTAACATCCAGGATAAATATCCCACGGCAAAATAGGCAAATACAATTATCAGAGGAACTGTTAAAACACCCAGCGTGCTTGAGTAATGGTAGAATCCGAATGGAAATCCAGTTTGTATGCTTAAGTTTTCAAAGAAATAACTGACCGCAAAGGTAATCAGAAAAAATAAAACCATTCCTTTTTTATTGTAGCGCTCTATTCCATGTAGTAAAACAATTATAAAGATTAAAATAGTGAAGATAAGCGACTCTACAGAGTTCAAAATAAGGGGATCCACTGAACTTAAAAACGGTATTTTAGTCCCTAAAGCAGTGAAGATTGATAATATTAAGAAGAGTATTATTAAAGCCCATCTGAATCTGTTAAAAGTTCCAACCAATAAGATTTACCTCCTGTAATTGTAATTTATTATGATTTATTATTTATTCTTTTTTGGAGTGTCTTGAGGTTGGGAATAAAGTTTAAAATTTTTAATAAATAAGCCTTAATGAAAAAATAATAATAATTTTACGCCGGGACAGGGATTTGAACCCTGGAGGAGCAAAGCTCCACGGGCTCTCAAGGCCCGCGCCTTACCTGGCTAGGCTATCCCGGCATGTGGATATTTTTGATCAACCTTTTTATAAAAGGTTGGGTTTTGCTATCCCGGCATGT
>JAJRAE010000082.1 GCA_028682985.1 Methanobacterium sp. | reverse complement strand
TGTTCTCCATGAGCACCACTTTGGTAGTGGTAGAACCGCTGTCAATGCCCAGGGTAAGACCTTCCTGTTTTTCTCGGGCCAGCAGGCTCTTACGGGCTACGATGGTGGATAAGGCTTCCATTCTGATGAACAATTCATCTGCCTTGGTTCTCTCTGTAAAGGAGTAGGTTACAACGGGTAGATTGGTGTTCTGCTGGATAAAACGGCGGATCTCATTTCGAAGAAGCGCTCCTTCTGCACAGCGGAAGCAGGTGGCTATGAACACCGCGTCTGCATCGCTTTTGCCCTCCACTATGGACATGGCCCGGGCCACCATCAACCTTATTCCTGAGCTGGCTGCGGTGAATCCGAATTTTTGATATGCCTCGTCTATGTAATCCAGGTCTGCTTCCGGAATTATGATTTCCGCTCCAAAGGTGGATGCTGCTTTAACTATTTCATCCTGAATACCGCTGTATTCTGTTCCGCATGATATCTGGGCTATTTTAACCATTTTTATCCTCCAGACTGTCTAGGAATTCGTTGATCTTGTTAACCAGTTCCATGGTTTCCTCCCTGCTGGTGGGGTACTTCACTTCCAGGACCGGTATGTTCTTTTTTCGGATGTTGAACATGCACAGTTCATTAGTACGGGCGCATCCCACACATCCAAAACCAAATGGGGCATCTTCCATTATAATAGCAGCATCTGCTTCATCAATTAAAGGGCCGAATATGGCCATTCTACCGCGTACACCAGAAGGAACTTCGATTGCTGCATATTTTAAGCCTGCGATGGGTTCTTCTTCAGTTATATTTAATGGTGGTGAATCTATTTCTGCTGATGTTACCTTTTTACGGATCTCCCTCTGGATTACCAGTGGTTCATGCCCCTTTCTTTCTATTAGATCCGCTAATATCAGTGAATTCGGTGGGAATATAACTACCTTCATGGTCGATCCTCCTTTTGGTTGAGGGTTTGTGGTCTTTTGGTGATCTCTTTTAGGTCGCTGTATATCCCCTGAGTGGTATCCACCACCCCTATAGCAGCCGTAATTTCATCATTCTCTATTAAAGGAACTACTATAACGGGTGTTCCCTGGTATGGTCCGCTTTCAGGGATTTCACTGGTTTTAAGGCCTTTATCTAATACTTTTTCCAGTAGGGGTCCGGTGTAATTATAGTCAATTACTTTACCTTCCTCTAAACGTATGCCCCTGGAATTTTTGGTACGCATTGTCAGGGGAAGTTCATTAACCAGCTGGTGAATGGTTATTGCCAGCGGCTCTATCTCTTTTCCTGTTGAAGAAGCGGTTAGTTTCACAAAATTCACTCCTTTTATTACATTTTCTTTATTAATAATTTTAATTCGTGATTTAATCAAGCTTTATTATTTACAGTTTTCTGCAATTACCCGAAACTCATCGGGCGATATTTTATCTATCTTTTTAATCTTCACTTTTCGGGGGTTTTTCAGTGCTTTACTCACATCATCCAGTAGTTCAAATTCTTTCTCCAGTTGATGGAATCCCTCTCGTGCCCCTCCCCTTTTAGCACGGCAACGACGTGGATCGCCGGGTGGAAACCCCCGGTCTTTGGTGAATATGTTGTAAGGGTCCACTTTTCGGATTTCTCCCACCGCATTCATAACTGCATCTTTATCTCCACTTATTGCTGCTCCGTAACATGTGGTTTTTATGGTCAGTGGTAGTTCCATCATGTGCAGCTTTCTAACCAGTTCTGTGGAGCTTATGTTGGCAGAAGGGCCCAATATAAACATACGGGTTATCTGCTCATCACACGCTTTGTCTGGTTTTGTTTCTTGATTTTCCTCTGTTTTTTGAGGGTTTTCATCTTCTCCAGAAGAATTATCTCTTGATTCTGTCTGGTTAAGGTTTTTTGCTGGTGACATATACCATTTCTCCCTCCTTGAATTTTTCCAGGTTTTCTATTCCCTTAACCACTCTTCCTAATATGTTGGTTGATTTAAAGGGTTCTCCTGTGGGTCCAAATTCGATGTTGTCTTCAAAACGGACCCCTAAAATTCCTATATTTCTCTTTGACATGTTGGTGAGGGCTATTTCTCCTTTTTCCACTTTTTTCTGAGGTGTGTTTTCTGGTATCAGTCCTTTAGAGTCACGGGAGCTTCCCTGAAACATCATGATCTTGGTGCCGGGGAAGGCGAACTGTATCTTCAGTGATCCCACCGGGGCATCTAAAAGTCCTGTGATCTTTTTAAAATACCAGGATGAGCGTGGTGCTATCTGGTCATAAATTTCAAGATGTATCAAGTTTTCCTGGAGTGTTCCGAATGTTTTAACCTGTTTTTCTCCAATTATGTCCATGGTATAGCGTGGTTCCTGGATAACTACTACTGCATCATCATCTGTCAATCCGTCCCTTACCTGTTTTATCCCATTCATCTCCAGTAATTCATGTGCTTCTTTCTGTGTAAGGGATAATGTCATTATTCTTTGAGGTTCGGTTTTTAAGGTTACTTCATCCTCTTCTCCGGCTATGTCTAGTAATTGTATGCCTTTTTCCACTTTTCCTATCAGTGAATGGGATGGTGTGGACACCCTATCTTCTCGGTAGATGTATACCCTTCCAGTGCCTTTTCCAGTGTTTCTCAGGGTTATGGTTCCTCTTCTTCGCTGGTCTATATATTCAGCTGGGGTTTCCAGCCCCTGTAACCCATAGAAACCAACGAATGAATCTGATTCATAGTCAATCTTTATTTTATCTTCTTCTGATAATGCGAAGAAGTGTTCTGCTGATTGTGGTGATTTATCTGAGAGTTTAACCTGAACATAGGTGAAGATTTCATTGCCGTGAAAAATTTCTGTTTCAAGATCAGTGATTGCTGCGCTCTGCACTATGCTCTTCCTCTCCAGCACTGGTTTGATTTTTAATATTTCATCCTGGTCTTCCAGCTTCATAACAGTTCTTTTACCACCCACTACCTGGGCGAAAACTCCGTTATGATTGTTTCCTGTTTCTGGAACTCCATAAACTGCCTTGCTTTTATCTTTAATTAGTATAATATGGGTAGCCTCTGCTGTGA
>JAJRAE010000194.1 GCA_028682985.1 Methanobacterium sp. | reverse complement strand
ATAAAGCTTTAAATTAGATGTTAACCTACATTATTCTGAAAACTAATTGTTCTTTTTAATCTGGTTATGTGATATTCATGGAAGATATGCTGTGGTGGTTAATTGCTGGAACCCGTGGTGGTATAAATCGGGCCAGGATTATCAAAGAGATACATAACCGCCCCTATAATGCAAATCAGCTCTCTAAAATGCTTAACCTGGATTATAAAACTATAAGACATCATATGGATGTTTTAAAAAAGAATAATATTATTAAATGTTCTGGAGAGGGACAGTATGGATCTGTATATATGCTCTCCAGTGTTATGAAGGAAAACTATGAATCTTTTGATAAGATATGGAAAGAATTAGAGAAATAAAAAAAATTTGGAAAGGAATATAAAATGTTTTTATTCAGCTATATCGGTTTATTATTAGCATTGGCTAATATATGCATAATACTGGTGTTATTGTCCATTTACTGGAAGAATTATCGTAAATGGAAATCCCAGTATACAGTGGGTCTTTTAGTTTTTGGAATATTTCTTTTGCTCCAGAATATTCTATCTCTGTACTATTCAGCACCCCCCCCAGGACCACCACAAGGGCCCCCTATGGAAAGCCCGCACCAGATCCCGCTGTTACTGATAAATACGTCCCAGTTAATAGCGCTGATTGCCCTTTTAAAGATCAGCTGGAAATAAGAATAAACCAAATATTATAATATATTTACTACCTCCACATGTTATTTGGCTACTAAAATCTTAACAATGGAATTCGTGGTGATATATTATCTTTATCTTTTTTACTTTATTTTTGCTAGTATTTTCTAGATTGAACAGTTCTCAAGCACTTCTTATTAAAGATAACAGAAATACTAAATATTTGAGGCAACATAAAATATTATGATGTAACAAATTATGCAGATTTCTCTATTACTAAATTTTCGATTGAGGTGATTACTTTATGGATGATATCCAAGAATTTTGCCGATCACTGGAAGATCTTACCCCGGAAGAACGGGATGAGGAATTAGAACGTTTTAAGTCACAGTGCATCTGTCCTATTTGCCCTACCTACAATGACTGTGCTAAGAAGGAAGGAGAACTATTATTCTGTATAATTGGTAAAAGTGATGAATGCATTAAGGATAGAAATGATTGTATGTGCCCTCCCTGTCCCTTTGCCCGTCGACTGGACTTTGGGGCGGTACATAACACTTATTGTATAAGGGGCTCTGAGTTAGAGCAGAAGAAATAGTATAATTAATAATAATACAGGTATTTTTAATGGATAAATTTGAGGAACTGATAGAACATCTTAACAAACTATCAGATGAGAATCGAGAATTAAGAATAAAAGAACTGGAAGATGAGTGCGTATGCCCAATCTGTCCCACATTTAACCAGTGTGCTAAGGATGCTACAGAAAACATCTTCTGTATCAATGGGAAAAGCATTTGTATAGAAACAGAGAAGGGTTGCATATGTCCCACCTGTCCTTTCGCCCTTGAATATCGGCTGGGCGTCCTACACAACTTCTACTGCCGGCAGGGTGGAGAACTGGAACAGCGATGAACCAGTGAATGTTAGATACGTATTTTATATGTAATATTACAACATGATCTCATTTTGAAGGATAAAAAATAATGGATTACATCATCAACCTTTTAACCATATATATTGCTGGTTTTTTAGAGTTATGGCTTGCTGTACCTCTGGGATTTATTTTAAAACTCCCTCCATCAATTACCGCCATATTTTCTGCTCTGGGTTCCGTGTCTTCAGCCGTGCTGGTGGCACTTGCCGGGGATAAACTAAGGAATAGATATCTCAGGTGGAGATATGGTTCCGATGAAAGAATTAAAGAAAACAGAATTTATAGGGTGTGGAACCGGTATGGGGTGGTTGGTCTGGGGCTTTTATCACCGCTTCTTTTTGGTGCGCCAGTTGGAACTGCCCTAGGAATTTTAGTGGGTGCAGATAGAAATAAATTACTAAGCTGGATGACCATCGGGATTATAATCTGGAGTGCCGGGTTAACCATCGCCATCTTCCTGGGTATCTTAACCATTAACTTATAATCAAATGATAAAATTATAAATATTAATTTGATAATTTACCTATTTTTAATTAGAACTGTTTTTTAAGGTTTTAAGCCATTTTAATCCCTATTTATTAGGTAAATTCCATATTTTATCGAAACATTTAATAGTATAATAAGCAAATTATACTTTTAGAGAACTTTTTAAAGCTAATGAAATAAAATTAGATAACCTTAATTTTCTTATGTATAAACTAGCACAATTAACACGTAGTGCTTAGAGGGTGTTATAATTGGAGAAAATAAAAATAGCAATAATTGGTATTGGTAATTGTGCAAGCTCACTCTTACAGGGAATTTACTATTATAAGGATAAAAATGCAGAAGATGCCATAGGTCTTATGCACTGGGATATAGGAGGATACAAACCATCGGATATTGAAGTGGTGGCGGCGGTAGACATAGACCAGCGTAAAGTAGGAACAGACCTATGTGATGCCATATTCGCCCCCCCTAATTGCACGTCCATATTCTGCCCAGACATACCAAGAACCGGTGTTAAGGTAACCATGGGTAAAGTTTTAGATGGAGTAGCCCCCCACATGGCTGAACATGATGATGATAAAACCTTCATCATATCTGATAAATCAGAGAATGATAAAGAAGAAATTATAGAGATGTTGAAGGAAAGCGGAGCAGAGATACTCCTGAACTACCTGCCAGTTGGTTCAGAGAAAGCCAGTCGCTTCTACGCAGAATGTGCCCTGGAAGCAGGATTGGCTTTCATAAACAACATGCCGGTCTTCATAGTTAGCGATCCTGAATGGGCTGACCGTTTTAGGAAGAAAACCTTGCCAATGGTGGGTGATGATATCAAAGCCCAGATAGGAGCAACCGTAACCCACCGAACACTGGCCAATCTCTTCCGAGATCGAGGGGTCAAATTAGAACGTACCTATCAGTTGAATACTGGCGGTAACACCGATTTTCTTAACATGCTTAACCGCAACCGTCTGGATAGTAAAAAGGAATCCAAAACTGAGGCGGTGCAGTCAGTCCTGGCAGAGCGAATGGATCCAGAAAATATTCATATTGGTCCCAGCGACTATGTGCCCTGGCAGAAGGATAATAAACTCTGTTTCCTGAGGATGGAGGGTAAGACCTTCGGTGATATACCAATGAATATAGAATTACGCCTCAGTGTGGAGGACTCCCCAAACTCTGCTGGATGTGTTATAGACGCTGTAAGATGCTGTAAATTAGCTCTTGAAAGAAACATCGGAGGACAGTTGACATCCATATCAGCATACACCATGAAACATCCCCCTGAACAGTTCACTGATGATGAAGCCAGGGATATGGTGGATGAATTTATAAATGGAGAGCGAGAACGGTAAATTTCATCTTCAACTAATCATATATTCCTATTTTTTTATCAAAATCCAATCTTCTTCTTTCTGCTGGTGGCAGCACTCTCAAGCTGCGGTGTTTGATTGTAGTTATTCTCTTTCAGATCCTTAACCACCTGAATTAATATTTCCTCCCGGGATTTCCGATTATCAGTCTGATTAACTGCCCGGCATAGGTAGTAAGTAAATGCACCATGCCATTCACCGCTTATATGGGCATCAGCACTGGTCTGATCTGCTTGGCAAGCTGCCCACAGTATATGTTTATCTACAACCTCATCCAGTAGAGATGAAGCACCTTTAAGGTT
>JAJRAE010000247.1 GCA_028682985.1 Methanobacterium sp. | reverse complement strand
GCTACTTATGCCAGTGTAGATCCCTGCATAGCCTGCACCGAAAGAGTAGTTATAGTGGATGAATCTGGAAAAAGCGGGGAATACGTTTATCCAGATTATAAAATTGAATATAAATCAGAATAACTGTGTTATAAAAAATTATAGATAAAAAAATTGATGTCATATGTCTTCCGTTATATGGTATTTATATGAATTCGCCAGAAAGTCATGGGCTGAGAAATTCGCAGCAGCTAAATCAGAACCTGAGATAATGGAAGCGCCCTCCAGATTCCGGGACTTCCCAGAGGTCAGAAAGGAGTACTGCATAGCCTGCGGTGCCTGCACAGCTGCATGTCCAGCGCCTATGGCCATTAAACTGGTTAGAACTAGTGACAGTGCACATGAAGATGGAATCACCTACCCAGTTATAAACAATCGGGGTTGCATCAGATGCGGGTTCTGTGCAGAAGTATGTCCCACCGATCCTAAAACATTACTATGCGGAGAGAACCATCTCATCCGGGAGGAATTCACCATCCTGCCTGTGGATAAGATGTTCGTGATCGATGATTACCTCTGCATACGCTGTAAAAAATGTTTAAAAGCCTGCAGCCAGGTAGCCGGTGCCATCTCAGAAGTGGATAAAAAAATGGTGATAGACCAGTCTAAATGCATAGGCTGCGGAGAGTGCATTAAAAACTGCCCAGTTAAAGGAGCTGTAAAGGGTATATACATCAATCATGTAGAAGAACAGAAAGAAATAATCAATATGGTGGTGGACACTCTGGAAGCCAGAATTGAGGCTGATCAGGACAAAATAAAGAAACTGGAACCAGAAGAAGTTTATAAAATAGATTTACCAATTAATGAATTGATTAAAAAGGCCAGGGAAATCATCCCTAATGATGAACTGATTAGAGATAGCATCGAAAAGATAACCGACCGTATGAAGATGAGAATACTCACCTGGGACGATGAAAAATGCACCAACTGCCGGTTGTGCACCAGTGAATGTCCTTCAGGGGCCATAACCTATGATAAAGATAAGGGTGTTCAGAGAAACCCAGATAAATGTTTAAAATGCAGCATATGTTATCAGACCTGCCCATTTGGTGTTGCCGGATTATATGTGGCAAGATTCCTATTAACTGATACTTCACTGAAAGATGGAGTTATTCAGATAACTCTTAAACCATCCCAGTTACCAATAAGGAGTTGATTAAATTTCCTGAAACAGAAAGTGCAACTAAGACTTCAAAGAAAATGAATAAACCACTAAGAGAAGTGGAAGTGGAATACGAAGTCGATACCAGTAAATGTGAGGAGTGCACCGAGAGGCCATGTTTGATATCCTGTCCGGTGGATGCTCTGCATGAAACACCTCCAGATAACCACATCGAAATAAATGATAAATGTGTAGGATGCGTCTTATGCCGGGAAGCATGCCCCTACGGCGCTATAAAAATGAAGACCATCATGTCAGAGCCAATCAGGGAGAATGTGCCAAATATAAATGTTAAACTCTGCAGGCAATGCGGAGCCTGTGTACAAGCCTGTAAAACAGGAGCCATCCACCTGGAATCTACAGGTACCGAAGAAGCCCATAGCGTTATAGATGAGGATAAATGTGTACGATGTGGGTACTGTGCCCGGGTCTGTCCCACTGAAGCCATTAAATATGGTGAAATACTGCCCAGATCAGTGGTTGGTGGTAAAGCAGTGGTGGTAAACCAGGACAAATGTATTGGATGTATGACCTGCACCAGGGTATGTCCATCCAGGGGAGCTATAAACGTGGGTGAAGTAAGCAAACTACCTTACATAAACCCGGCATACTGTGCCCGTTGCGAGGAATGCATGAATGTATGTCCCAGCACAGCCATAAAATATTCCTCAAGGAAGAGAGCTTTCCAAAATTTCAATAAAATAAAAACCATGGAAATTGTATCGGAAATCCTGGAAAAAGACGCAGGTAAACTCTCCAAAAATGCCAGTAAAATAAACAGTATTTTCAATAAAATAGCCCTGGATGTAAGTTCCCGACATGAGGAAGAGGAATTTGAAGAAGATGTAACAGACATAATTAAAGAAGAAATCAGGGGCATGGTTGGCGAAGCACTGGAAATAGAGGATATTGGGGAAATAATCGAAAGAACCACACCAAAAAGGGAAAAAGTCATCGTAGCTGAAAACTGCATAGGCTGCGGAGTCTGTATAGATCAATGCCCTGTTAACTGTATAAAGCTTGATATGCCGTCTCCTATCCATATACAAGAGGATTGCGTTTACTGTGGAAAATGCGTGGAAAAATGTCCATTCGACGCCATAGGAATAACAGAAGAACACTTTAAAGCCAGGGAAGGACAGATATTCTTCTCCAGGGAAAAAATCACCGGCCCCAGAAAGGGAGAAATAATTATCGATGATATGTCCTGTCAGCAATGCGGGGTATGTGTCAATAAATGTCCTGAAGATGCATTAAGCTTCCAAAATGATAAGTTGACCGTAGATCAGGATAAATGCATATTATGTGCAGAATGTGAAGGAATATGTTCACTTCATGCTATTAAATTGGAAACAGAAAGCCAGGAATGAGTAATTTTTAAACTAAAATTGAATTATATTTGATAAAATT
>JAJRAE010000019.1 GCA_028682985.1 Methanobacterium sp. | reverse complement strand
TGGGGAGGATTAAGGTTTCCCCTCCCATAAAAAAAAATAGGGTATCCACATTTTTCAGCCTACTAATTGCTAAAGAAATTCTTATCTGTGTTATGAAAATATTCAAAACACGTATTAAAGGATTGCCTCCCCCATCATGCTCTATCTCGGCAAATGAATCAATTTTCAGGTCATTTATTTCTTTATCCTTGGTTATAATCAAATAAACTTCATCGGAGATCTCATCTAATATTCTTTTCATATCAGATAGGGGTGATAATCCCGCTTTTCCAATGGTGTAGGTTACCAGTCCCAGTGGTTTGGAGATTTTACCCTCCCCCAGAGAATTAGACTCCCTAATCTTCATATCCGTCTCCCGTAGAGGAGTTCCTGGTATACTTTCTCATAATCACCGGAAACCTTATCCCAGGTCCGGATTTTATCACTGAAGGGCCCCACCTGTATATCATGATTATATATTTCCAGAACCTTTCCTGCTACTAACTCTGGTTTTGGGGGATAATCTACACCTAAACATCCGGGTTCATTTAAAAATTCTTTTATCGCTGTTTTCCTGGAAACCAGACAGGGGGTTCTAAGGGCTAATGCTTCAGCAACTGATATTCCGTAAGCTTCAGAATTGGAAAGTAGCAAAAACACGGTGGAATCTTTAATTTCATTTATATATTCCTCTTCTGGTAGGAATGTTTTCCATAACACGTAATCATCTAATTTAAAAGTTTCAGAGAGCTTTTTAAGGTTATCCTTCTCTGGTCCGTCCCCAATTATGGTTAGTTTCACATCTTTAAAATTCAGCACATTAACAAGATAGTTTAAGCTTTCTATGATGTAATTTACACCTTTTCTCTCCACCAGGTAACCTGAATAAAGCATTCTGCATGTTTCATTTTTATCACGGGTTTTTTGGTGTTTATCAGTTAAATTCCCATTTTCCAGGTTATCAAGAGAATTCCCATTATCTGGTTTATCAGTTAAATTCCCCCTTTCCTGGTCTTCAATTAAATTAACACCGTGAGGAATTATTGTAATCGATTCCGGGCTGATATCGTAGTTGTTGATGATGTTTTCTGCTTCATAATTGGATGGGGAAATGATGTGGGTGCTGTCTTTGAAGATTGATTTTCCAAAGAAGTTGTAGATGTTCCATAAATATTTCCCTGCTATCGAGCTTCTGTATACATCTAAATGGGGAGAAAAGACTATGGGAATTCTGGGATTAAGGTTTCGAATTAATTTAATAATTTCTAATGATAAAAGAGCATGATAACCATGGAGATGAACTATATCCGGTTTGATATCCTGAAATAGTCTCCTAAATTTGAATAGAATTTCAAAACTGAATCCATATAGGATGTTCCCTAATCGTGTTTTTATTCTTATAATCTCATAACCGTCTTTTAATTCTTTTTCCGGTTTATTATATGGGTTTTCCTGGAGAAGAATTACCTGATGGCCCCTGAGAGATAAATTTTTAGCAGTTTCTCGAACTGTCTTATTAACACCACCAGGACAGCTGTTTTCTCCCCCATTTATTATCAGGACCTTCATATTCCATTCTCAAATCTGTATTTTTTTGAAATAAATAAAAGAAAAGTATTGATGTTATATTTTATTTTGTTTATTATCCTAATTAAGTCTATATATTGTTTAACTCTATTAATCAGTGATAAATATTTCAATCATTACCTGTTTTTCTCTTGATATAACCATTTAACATTCCGACAGTGGTGGATGAGTATATAACCAGGTAATAAGTGATAAATCCAGTGGTGAGTACTGGATTTTTTAAGAAATTTTTCCAGTTTTTCAGAAGTGAGCTTCTAAATGGCGACATCTGCTTCACGCCCTGGCCCTTATTTTCATTTAAAAAGTTATTTAAGGTTTTTCCGTAATAGTAATATTTTCTTATTATTTCTCCTATTGTTTTTGGCTCTCCCATATGGAGTTCTTCCGCATCCACAATCCCTATGGTGTAATCTGTTTGTTTGAATCTGTTGTAGAGATCATAATCCTCTCCTGCTACCAGTTCCTCATTAAAACCGCCGATTGCGTCATATACATCTTTACGGAAAAATCTCACCCCAGCATGATCCAGATCACCTTTATAACAATCTTTCTCCAGCTTTCTCACCCGGGCCCAGAAACTAATGGTTGGGTCGGGTGGGCATAAAACTGAAGCTGCATCATATCCCTGCTCTTCACATAGTTCAACAGCCTCAGAAACTAAATTTTCATCCAAAATAAAATCAGAATCTACTCTATAAACATATTTTCCTTCTGCCATCTTGATCCCGTAGTTTATTGCTGGGGATCTTTCTTTATCCTTTAATTTGAATATCCTGGTATCATATTCGGCAGCTATTTCCACAGTTTTATCCGACGATTCTCTGCTTTCCACTACAATAACCTCAATGTTATTATAGGTTTGGTTTTTTATACTCTGCAAACACAAGCCAAGAAACCTTTCAGCATTGTATACAGGTATTATAATGGAAACTAAAGGCATCTCATTCATTTAAAACACATCGGAATATAAAAACGGTTGCATGATTATTAAATAGTTTAGACTAAGACATATAAGAATTTTACAATTTTTAAAAGTAGTAGTAAATTTTCAATTAAACTTTTTTTTTAAATCTTAATAAAAATAGGAATAATCTATTTAATTCCTTGTATGGTCAATGTATTTCTCTATTTGGACTGTCTATTTGGTTCTACTGAAGATATTCTGGAGCTTGCTTCACTCTTGCTTAAAGATGGTTTTTCGATTGAAAAAAGGCCTGTGTAATCTTCAACAATATCATCCCAGGAATAACTATTTTTAACCCTATGATAAGCTTTATCCTTTAATTTAAGATGCTCTTTAAGATTAGAGTCAATATCGTCCATTAGTCTGCTTAATTCATGGGCATTATCATAGTATAATGTAGAATCTAAGCACACCTCTCTGTTAAATTCATTATCATGGGCCAGTATAAGATTATTATTTACCATTGCCTCTAATAGAGAGGGATTTGTTCCACCCACACTGTGACCATGCATATAAGCATAACAGTTCTGGCGAAGCATGTCCAGTATTTCTGGTTCGTATATTCCGCCTGTAAATATTATTGTTTTATCTTCAACTTTCTCATTTACAAGGTCCTCAATTAATTGCTGGTATTTTGATGAGGAATAGTTCCCAACTACAACCATGGGTTTTAGTGAATCGCTTTTAAGGTAACCCTCCAGAGTCATGTGTATATTATTTTCCGGTTCTAAACGAGCTACTAGTAACCAATAATTGTTCTCTTCAATCTTTTCCTGTAATTTATCAGGTAGTTTATCATCATCCCAGGAAGACTTGGAAAGTTCAGGAACACCATATGGGATGAATTTAGAACGCACGTGATATTTTTCGTCTAAATATTCTTTTACTACCTTTGAGTCGGCCACTATTTCATCAGACCATAATGTCATTAGCTTTTCATTCAACTTCAATAAAGACTGAACAAATGAATTAAATTTGGATCTTTTCCATTCTATCCCATCAGGATTTACAATTAATTTTTTACCGAAAAGATGTGGAATGAAAAAGAAGATCCCAGCACTGTATCCCAGCATATATATATAATCAGCATTTCTTGAGGCCCAGATCAGGGCATAAAAATCATATAATACTTCATAGAACATTCGCAGAACACTTATCTGGGGAGGCGTTATTGGGAAGTAAAAAATATTAACCCCTTTATAGACTTTAGGGCAGTTTACCTCTTTTTTCCCTTCGCAGCTAACATAAACCTTATGACCCCTTTGAACCAGTTCTACACTTAATCTTTCGGTGAATCCTTCAAAACCACCATATTTATTGGGTATACCCCTGCTACCAATTATAGAAATTTTTGATTCCCGCTCTTCATCCATATTTTTTCCTCTATTTTTAAAAGTTTTGAGGTCTTAATCAAGTATTAATTCTAGAACATTTTGCCATGATTTTTTTTAGATTTTATTGAAATACAGAATTATTTAAAAATTCAGTTTTATTCTTCCTACCTTATTATTTGTAAATGATTACCTTTAATATTTTTGATTAACCCCAAAATAAGTGAATTATATCACAAAAAAGTTGTAGATGATAGAAATTTTGTTAAATAACGCCACAAAATCCTGAAATTACCAAATTATTCTTAACTTTTTCAAGTTTTTAGTGAAAAAGAATATAAAATTTTGTTGAATCCACAATATACTAAATCAGTTTGTTTGATCTAATTGCAGTTTAAAACATTCTAAAAAAAATATTAAAATAATACTATTAAATATCAACCCAATTCTGGAACTCCAGTAATATTAAGCCATATATGCAGATTTCGATAGGCATTATTATTATCTGGAAGTTTATATAAGAGGAATTCCAATTTTCTTGTCCCTGGATCTCCTGCAGTGAAGGTGAAGGGTATCTCCATTTTTTGCTTATCATTCAAGGTTACTACTTTATCTATCTGCACAACATCATTAGAAGTCACCAGCAGACGGTAGGACGTCTGCTTATTTTCATGGTTTACAATACCAATTATCAAATTACCTTGCTGGCCAGAGATTAAACTGGTGGGATAATTATTTATCTTACCATCAGGTCCTAAGACATAGAATTGAGTGTACGAATCATTTTGTTTAGGCTTAGCTATAACATATGCTGTGGATGACAATGCTAAAATAATTGTAAAAATCAGGATTATAGATAGGCACTTTCCGGCCTTTGATTCCTGGGAAAATCCGGTTTTCATTGTGTTAAAGTATTTACCGAAGTCATAGCGCAGTTGGTCTTCATTAGGTATTCGTTTTCGTCTCCAGAAAGTTGCGGCACATAAAAAAACCGTAATTCCGGCCAGTGAAAATAAAAGCGACCCTATATTAATGCCCCATGGTGTGTAGTTTAAAACCAGACCAGTTAATACAGTGATGGCTATGCTTAATATTACTGTAAATACCAGACGTTCAAAAATACCTAAATCATCCTTCCTGGGGAATAATACAGCTATAAGTACATAACCAGATAAAAAAACTATTAAAGACAGTCCCAAAAGAGATCTAATAATATTATTTAATAACGGCTCCATGAAGGAGATAACGCAGAGTACTGTTAAAGTCAGGACTATTATTAGGTCTATGTTTGAAAATTTCTTTTTAACCATTATTTGTAAATTCTCCTTTAAAATAGAATATCACATATACTTGATTTTGCATTAATATATTTTTTTCCTAAAATTGTCTAATAGATTCAAATGGTTTATTATTTGGAATTATTTGAATCTAAATAATTTAGAATAAACTTTATCTACCTACTTATCTATACATTTGATAAAATATAAACGGAACTTGAAAGAAGATTTTAATAATTTCTTATATCAAACCGAAATAACGATTATTAGTCTTTAAAAAATGATTATATTGATATGTTATTAATGTATTAGGGGTCAAGTGATGTATAAAAATAAATATTCTTCATATCTTCTATTAATTCCGGCAGTGATAGCTTTTCTCCTGGCTTTATACCCAACTTTAACCAACGGCTGGCCCCTTAGCTTTGACATTTTTTGGCATGTTCATGTAGCAAAAATATACAGTACTTATGGACTGGTATTCATCGATCCCGGTATAGATCCCGTTTCCCAGAGTTTTTTCATTTATTACCCTCCTCTATTCCATTTAGCTCTGGCTACATTTGGTAATTTGCTGAATATTGATTATTTTCAGTTGGTCCGGTTTTTACAGCCGTTTGTTGCATTTTCATTAATTTTATCAGTTACTTTAGTTTCGAAGAAATTTTACGGACTTCTTGCTGGGTTTTCAGCCGGAATTTTACTCTTATCATCACTTTTATTTGGTAGATTCTTGTTAACCCTACCCGAAAATTTTGCTTTGATATTTTTGTTGTTCGCAGTCTATTTCCTATATCTGGTAATGCATGACAGAAATTATAAGTATTTGGCTGTTGTGGGGCTGCTGTTGGTTCTGATTGCATCAACCCATCTGGGAGCGTTGTTAAGCACAGTAATAATATTCGCTTCATTCTTGATTATTGGATTTAAGAAGTATGTATCAATTTTCAACCACCACCGAAAACTCGTTGCTTTACTGTTACTGGTTATTGGGATTATAATTGCACTGTTACTCATCTTTAAACTTCAATCCATTAATTATGTCCTACAAAACTGGTTAACAACCATAGGTACGCTTTTAATCACAGTTGACGTAAGGCCCATTAGTTTCTTGGGCTATTTAAGAAATATTGGTTTGCTTGTTTTAGTATTTGGATTAGTGGGATTTGTATTGGCCCTTGCAAAAAGGCGTGTTAAAGATTTAATGCTGATCTTATGGGTTTTATCCATGTTCCTTTTGAGCTTATCTTACTTAGCAGGATTAAATGTCATATCATACCGAATTTTAATTTACTTAATCCTGCCTCTCTCGATTCTGGGAGGTTGTGGTGTGAGTTATATATACCATAAATTAAGACAGGGCAACCTATTTAAAAATCGAAATTATATTCCGCAAATAGATAAAAAACATAAAGCTTCATTATTCTTAATTATAATAATTATACTATCCGTTTTTCAAGGGATATTAACTGTAACCAGTCAGGACATTGTGGAATTTGATCTTAAAACAGATTGGGGTTTAGTGAAAATTGCACCGCCCACAAACTCTGAAATAGAAGTATCAAACTGGTTTAAACAGAACGGGAACAGATCAAAAGTAGTTCTAACCAACAATTATTATTTAGGCATGTTCCTGACTGCAACAACTGATCAGCCATTTGATTATAAGGATTTCCATCTTCTGGGTTACCAAACCGACCACAAACCGGTCTTTATAGAAAAAAGAATTGGCTACATATTATATGATAAAACATTGAAGTACATATCACATAATGAGACAGCTGTGCACTGGGTTAACAATGTAATCTATTACAACGATTCAAACCTAATAATACCCAGTTACGCCAGGATAGTATTTGAAAATGAAAATTACACCGTTGTTGAACTGGTACTGGATTGAGGTTAGATTAAATGAACAAGCTAAAACTTCCAAAACTGGAAATACTTTTCTTACTGTTCTACTTATCAGCATTGATTACTGGAGAATATTTCGTAGCCTTCTATAACCTGCAGTTAGGGTTGGTACTGGAAGCAATGATACTATTCGCCCTGCTAATCCACTCATCTGTAACCAGATCAGAACATCTGGGCTATTTACTTCGGAGCATGACGGCCTTACCTGTTGTTCTGATTGTGAGTTTATCCATACCTTTAATACCATTACCACAAATTTACTGGCTTCTATTAATAGCCATTCCGATATTTGCAATTTCAATTGCCCTCATAAAAGTTCAAGGTTTATCCTTACAGGATGTGGGGTTAAACTTGAATTACCTTCCAATACAGATACTGGTAGCTCTTATAGGGATTTTATTCGGTATGGCAGAATATTTCATTCTAGAACCCAAACCAATAATTCCCACCCTAAACCTCGAACCGTTCATTATCAGTACTATTATTATATTTATAAGCACAGGATTAGCTGAAGAACTGCTTTTTAGAGGTATAATCCAGAGAAACGCTCAAAAAGCTCTCGGGGCAGGATTTGGAATATTGTATTCCACATTACTTTTCACTGTTTTGAATATTGGCCAGAACTCATTTCCAGATTTAATATTCATTTTCCTGGTGGGGTTATTCTACGGGTACATCTTCTATAAAACGAAAAGCATCGTGGGAATCGCACTGGCCCATGGTATGTCAAACATAATACTGTTGTTGATTCTCCCATACTACCTTTTATTATAGTGTAATTTATGAAACTAAAATAGTATAATTAGAACTAAAAAAGTGTTTTAGAAATTAAAAATTAGAGAAAAAAATCTCTAAATCTCTTTTTTATTGGTGATATAGATGTTAAAATAGTGAAGCAACTCTTTCTATTACAAATAAAATAAATATTATCTGAAAGGGCGGTAAAAGAACATTTATTCCGTCCTGAACTCTTTTAACAGAATTTTTTTGTAACTCTGATTTGATTAAAATTTTAAGGGAAAGAAGTATTATCAAACAGGCAATGGTAAAAATAAAAATACTGAATGTCATTACATCAGTCATCATACTTGGATCGAACGGTGATAACGTAGATATCATTATTATATAATATTGATTAAATTCCTATAAATAGATTAAAAAAAAAATAATTGCCCTACATATCTATAAGGAAAAACCTAGTAATTCAAGCCCATAAATATAAAGAATATACTAACAAATATAACTTGTAAACCCATTTATAAAGTATGAAAATTAATTTAAATAGATATTTGGTGCCATAGATGCAGAAACAGGAATCCCATGAATTCTTAGAGATGGCGGACAGCCTCTACAACCAGGAGAACTATAAAGACGCCCTGATCTATTATAAAAAGGCTCTGAATTATATACGTAATGATCAAGAGATAGATCAGGCTGAACTGTTTTTGAAAATGGGAAACCTCTACTCTGAAATGACGGAATACGACACCGCAGAGCAGTACTATAAAAATTCACTGAACATTTTCTCAAGGAAGAAAGAGTACGCTGGTAAGGGTTACTGTCTAACTGGGCTGGGCATTATCCATGAGAAACATGAGGATCATGATGAGGCCCGCCGTTACTACGACCGGGCTGTTAAGAGCTTCCATAAGAACAAGGATGTGGAAAGAGAGGCCATTGTCCGGGGGCTTATTGCCAGCACCTATGAATCCCAGGGCGCCTGGCAGGATGCTCTGGATGAATATAAAAGATCCTTCCATAAATTTGAGGAATCGGGACATCAGGGACATGCCCACTATGATGAGATAAGCCAGAACATAGAGAAAAAACGCTCCAAATTCATGATCTCCCGTAAGGAAATAGCACTGGCCATTTTATACCTACTGGGGTTGATAGTGGCGGAAGTTATGGTTGCATACTTCAACCTGCAGGTGGGCCTGGCACTGGATGCTATTATCCTATTCGCATTGTTAATTAATTCTTCTTTGAAGACCTCCTATAACTTCTCCATCCTTTTGAGGTCCATGATGGCTCTGCCCATTATCCGAATAATCGGGCTTTCCATTCCCCTGATGCAGATCGACGCACTTTACTGGTTCCCCATAATAAGCATACCTTTATTTGCCGCATCCTTCACCATAATGCGCAGCCAGGGACTGTCATTTAAGAATGTCGGATTCGTATGGGGCAACATACCAGTACAGCTTTTAATTGCCGTAACCGGAGTGTTCCTGGGAACCATTGAGTACCTGATCCTGCAGCCAAAACCCTTAATTGGCACCTTCAACCTAATCAATTTAATATTTGCATCGATAATTCTAATCATATCCACTGGACTGGCCGAAGAGATTTTATTTAGAGGTATTATCCAGAAGAATGCTATGAATGTGTTTGGAGTGGTTTTTGGTTTACTCTATACCGCCCTTCTCTTTACAGCGCTTCACATAGGCTGGACCAGTTTCTACGATTTAATATTCGTGTTCACTGTGGCTATATTCTACGGTATCGCCTTCTATAAGACCAAAAGCATATTCGGAGTTACCATGTCTCACGGAATATCTAACACCATGCTCTTTTTAATAGTGCCCTTCTACGCGCCGCTGTTGTATAGTTGGCTGCCGTTTTAACGTGTAGATATGGGTTTTAAAATAATAAAAAGAATTTACATCATAAATTAATTAAAATGAGTTATTAAAATTTAATTGTTTTCTATCGGCCCATGCTATAATAATTAAACTCCTTCTGTGCCATCAGCTCTTTATCCAGAATATTCCGGCCGTCGAAGATATTGGGAGAGTTCATAAGTTCTTTTATTTTATCCATATCTGGTTCTTCGAATTCCTTCCAGTCTGTTATTATCACCAGAGCATCTGAATCTTCCAGTGCCTCATATTTATCCTGGTAGTAGGTGATGTTGCCTTCTTCTGGTATTTTGCGGGAGAAGTTCTCCTTTGCCTGGGGATCGTATAATTTCAATTTGGCCCCGGACTCTTTCAGTTTCTGTACTATGTCCACTGCGGGTGCTGCCCGGATGTCGTCGGTGTTGGGCTTGAATGCCAGGCCCCAGATGGTTATGGTCTTCCCATCCACCTTCTCTAAGGCTTCCATTATATCTTCATAGAATTTCTCTCTTCTCTGCTGGTTTATCTTCCGGGTT
Source organism: Methanobacterium sp. (assembly GCA_028682985.1). Taxonomy (GTDB): domain Archaea; phylum Methanobacteriota; class Methanobacteria; order Methanobacteriales; family Methanobacteriaceae; genus Methanobacterium_A. Next base: position 2,271 of record JAJRAE010000019.1, on the reverse strand, counting down.
TCAACCAGCAATCCGTTGTCCAGCTGGTATTCCTGGTAGGTTTCGATGAGCGCGTTTACATCTTTAGGCAGACAGCTTCCCCCATAGCCCAGGCCGGCATCAAGGAATTTATCACCGATACGGTGGTCTAATCCCACACCCCGACTCACATAATCTATGTTGGCCCCGGTCTTCTCACAGAGATCCGCTATCATGTTGATGTAGCTGATTTTAATTGCCAGGAAGGCGTTGGAAGCGTACTTGATTATCTCAGCTGATGCCACATCGCTGAAGAGCAGGGGGTACCCCTCACTGGTGAAGGGTTCGTATATTTCCTGGAAGATCTTCCGAGCCCTTTCACTTGCCACACCCACCACTATCCGGTGGGGGTGCATGAAGTTGTGGACACTGTTGCCCTCACTCAAAAATTCAGGGTTGCTGGCCACTTCAAACTCAATATCAGTTATACTACTCATGATTTTCTCTATCTTCTGGTGGGTGTTCACCGGTACTGTTGATTTCTCGATTAATAACTTGTAGCGGTCCATGTGCTCAGCCACGGATCTGGACACCTCAAAGACCTGGTCCAGGTCAGCTTCCCCTTTCTGGTTGCTGGGTGTGCCCACACAGATAAATATCACGTCGCTGAACTCCACCGCCTTCTCCATATCAGTGGTAAACTCAATCCTTCCCCTTTTCAGGTTGCTCTGGAGCATTTCAGTTAATCCCAGCTCGTATATTGGTGATATTCCATTTCGTAGTTTGTCCAGATTTCTGGTTGTTTTCTTGGCGCATAACACTTCATGTCCTACTTCAGCCAGACAGACCGCAGTGACCAGTCCAACATATCCTGCTCCTATAACCGTTATTTTCATGAATTACTCCTCTAATAAAAGTTATTTTATTATAATATTTCTTAAAATATTCTTTTTAATTAAAATTAAATGAATATCATTATTTAATCGAATTATTATATATTAATCTAATAAAAAATTTTATTTATTTACCATTAACATATTTGATTGAATTACTAAACCTTTTCAGCGTGCAAAATTTATTTAAAGAGAATAGGATTTAGATTAAAATAAAAAATCATTTGATAATTCTATTTAAACTCCATTTTTAATGTATATTTTAATTAATTTAGATAAATGCTTTGTTTATATTAATAATATTTTTCCCAAATTTTACTTAACTTTATATATCTAGTCAGATCAATAAAAACCTAATATTTTCTTATAAAAATAAATAATTAAATATACTTTCTTGAATAAATTATTATTAACTATCCATTTTAAGTGAATTTAGATAAAAATGAAATAAACTATAAATAAAAGATAAACAACAAAAAAAGAGATTTAGAAATAAAAGAATATTGAGAGGTTATAATTTATGCGCGGATTAGTAAAGGGTTTACTCATAATTGTGGTGATCCTGGTAATTATAGGGGGAGCTCTATCATACCTATACATGGATAAAACCGGGCCCTTACAGAGCACTTTAAATGCTAAGGTGCTGGTTTTATGTGTGGACCCATCTGAAGGACGTCCTGGGCCGGGTTCTGTGGACATGGCATTTATAGTAAATCTGGATAATGGAAATATCAAAAATTACACACCTATCTATCCAGGCGGTATGAAACACCCCACCGCCGCTGCACCTGCTGAGGTGCAGGCCCAGGGGCTGAATGTGCTGGTGTTGCATGACAGTTTATGGTACGAAAACGTCACTTACGACGCCCAGTTGGCCCAGGAAATTGTGGAGTACAACACAGGTATTAAAACAGATGTGGTGGTTATGGTTAAACCCGAAGCCATTGATGCTGTTATACAGTCAGTGGGTGGTGTAACCATCCCTGAGCAGGGTTATGTGAATAATAACACCATAGATTTCCTCCGTAACGAGCAAACACAGGGTAATTTGAGTCGAGGTAACGCTGTTGAATCTGTGGCATTAGCAGTTAAAAACGCCAGCAGGGATAAGACCAACCGTTCCAACATCATGAACGCCATCATAAGCCAGTACCAGGCCGGTAATATTATCGTTGTACCAAATGACTGGGCATACCGGTTCATAACTGCAGAAAGTATGAGCAACGTGCTGGGATAGGCATTTAAACAGGTATTCAAGGATTTAATTTTTTTTCCTTGCTTTTATTTTATTTATTTTTTTGATTTATTTTTTGGGAAAAATATTTTAGATAATTTTAGAAATGCTTTGGGTTATTTTGAGAAATTTTTGAATAAATTTTGAATAAATTTTTATTTTGTTAAATTTTAGGGACCTTGATTT
>JAJRAE010000131.1 GCA_028682985.1 Methanobacterium sp. | reverse complement strand
TACTGGGTCATCTCCAACCATTTGCGCTTGCAGCTTTAACCTATCTGATTGCCAGTGCAACACTATTAACCATCAGCAAATCCCCCATTCATCTTAAAGTTCTAAGCATACTGCATGGCAGCACCAATGTAGAGAAATATATCACCAGAAAAGAGTACCTGATCCTGGGTTTTACAGCATTATTCGGCGCTGTTATTGCTCCGAGTCTAGCACTTTACGGTTTAAATCAAATTACTGCCGTGAACGCCGCATTACTATCCAATTCAGAGATGTTATTTATTATAATCATAGGAGTGTTCTTCTTAAAAGAGAATATTGGCAAATATGATTTATTGGCTTTTATATTCATTATATTAGGGACAGTTTCTTTAAGCACTAATAACTTCCAGGATTTATCTCTCAGTCCAAATTTATATGGAAATCTTTTAGTGATTGCAGCTGCGTTTTTCTGGAGTTTAGATACCAGTCTCAGTAAATTTTTAAGCAAAAAGAGGGATATTGTCTATATAACCGGAATTAAATGCGCCATAGGAGGATTCATATTATTAATTATCTCATTTTCCATGGGATTGAATTTCATTCTGCCCCTTGAACAGATACCACTTCTTATTATGGCAGCCATGGGATGTTTAAGTTTTTCACTTGTTTTAATCTACTTTGCCATCCGGGAAATAGGTTCAACCAGAACCGGATCTATATACGCCTTAAGCTCCTTATTTGGGGCGGTTATTGCATTTTTATTGTTAAAAGAAACTTTCACCTTGTACCAAATATTCTACGGTGTTTTAATGCTTTTAGGAGTTTTTATCTTATACAAGAACCAAAATAAAATAAAATATTAGATTTCCTCATTATATTTTATTGAAATATTTTTCAATCTCTTTCTGTACCTCTGCCACATTACCAGAGGTGTTGATCACTTTCCATCCCTGTGAAAGCTTCAAAACCTTCTCTCTGACTTTCACTAGATCATCATAATTTTCAAATATCTCATGATCTTCACGCTTTGAAATTCTATTCAAAGCTTCTTCTGGTTTTAGATCAAGAAAAAACATATAATCAGAGGTGGGGAGTACGAGGGAAAAGAATTTATATAATAATTTAGCAAGAGGAAGTGGTAGATATGCCACTCCAAACAGGTATCGTACGAAGATCACATTATCAGCCTTACCATAGTACAGACGCACCGATCTGATGACATCAAAGGCGTAGTAAACAGAAGCGCTAATTTTATTTAATCTACCCGATCCTAGAAGGGCATTTTTTGCTTTCCGACCGTAAATATTATCATTTTCCGGATGAGAACGAAGAATAACTGATTGACCGCATTTCAAACATTTTTCTTTTATCATAAGGGCGTGGGTGTCCTTTCCCACACCATCCAATCCATCAATAACAATGAAACGCATAGATAATCAGTCCGAAAAAGTATGAATTTATTATTTTTAAATTATCATTACCACAGATATATTAATATCAAATAGGTTGCGACAGCAGAGAAACAGGCCGACAAGTTATCCAGTCCTTTGGGTGTTATGGCTTCAAAAACAGTGGCCACTAGGGCTACTGCTACTATAATCAGATAACTTGGCGGTAATGCATTGTAATAGGCTAAAACACCACCTAAGGTTATAATCAACACTAAAAACATGGCCAGTGATCCTTCCAGGCTTTTTTTATCTCCAGATATGTTGAATTTCCTTTTACCATACCTCTCACCAATCAAAGCAGCCATACCATCACCATAGGACATAGCAGCTATACCCACCGCAATAACCCAGGGCTGGTTATAGAAGAAAAAGGCTAGTATTGTCCAGGAAATAGCATAATAAACCAGTCCAAAACCATGACCTGAAGCTGATACCCGGTTTTTAATTTTCAAGGGGGAATAGGGGCTGATCAGGAAGGTTAACAATATGAAAGGGGCAGCTGCCAGAAAGGTTATCACCTCCCTGCTTGTGAAGAGGGGTAGGATAAATATGATGTTTCCCACCATTATATGCAGAAATTTCCGGCTTATACTGGGATAATTTTTAAGTATCTTTTCAGATATTAAGATTAAAATAATTACATAGGAATAAACAAGTAGTAGACCTATTAAGTCGCTTTGCATCATTAAATTTAATAGTATAATTTAGGTATATGAGGGTTTTGATTTAGTTTTCCAATGAATCGGAATAATTAAATTAAAAAGAAGCTAATAGTAACTTAAATTAGAAAGCACTATACAAGGCCAGAAAAATATGGGGATAGCAAAGTTATGTACATCTGTTTAGAAGGTATTGATGGTTCTGGAAAATCAACCCAGATTAAACTGCTAAAAAAATGGCTGAAGGAAATCGGCCAGAAAGTGTTAACCATCAGGGAACCCACCCCATCTGATGTAGGGCTGCTAATTCGGAAAATGCTCCTAAGCCCCCGGTCCAATGATGAAGATTATCAGAATACCCTGGCCTTACTTTTCGCTGCAGATAGAACACTATTAATAGAGAAGATTGAAAAAGCAGAATCCCAGAATAAAGTGGTAATCAGTGACCGCTCTTATTACTCCAGCATGGTCTATCAGAACGACCAGGAATGGATAACCCAGATAAATAAACATGCAAAAAAGCCAGACGTAACTATACTCCTGGATTTAGATGTGGAAACCGCGCTTAAACGGTGTGAAGGACATGATCATTTTGAGAACACCAACTTTTTGGGTAAAGTCAAGAATAGATATCTTGAACTGGCAGAGAAGGAAGATTTCTATGTTATAAATGCTAATAATGGATTAAATAAGGTTCAGCATGATATCAAGAAAGTTTTACTCCCTAAATTTGGAATGTGCCAGATAACATAATGTAAAGAGCTTAGATCTAACCTTCATGTCACTGTAATAAAAACAATTAAGTAATATTTTCACCATAAAATATTCTAAAAACAAGGTTAAGATACAGTTAGTGGGATAAAATTAAAATAATGATTTTAAGGAAAATTGGGGGAGTGTTTAATGATGATGAGGGATGAAATGATAGATTTAATAGTAACCACCCCTATAGAAAAAATGGAAGGTCCTGAGGATATCTGGGAATCGCACATAGAGCTTGAAGATGAAAAGACATTGGTGGTAGGCTATAAAGGAGAGGAAGATTACTGTGAGGGAATTGAAGAGGAATGTGTTGTAACCTACTCCTGGTACTGGGAACTTCGTAAGACTGATAACTGGGATTTAATACAGGAAAACCATGACAGCGACTTAACATTCTGCACTCCATCACAGAAAGAGCCCTGGAGCGATGAAAGCACTTTTGAAGAGATAGGTGACTTATCCAAATCTAAGATATGCACCTGGAGCGATCAAAACCATATTGAGGACATAGCTGAGGACATAGC
>JAJRAE010000211.1 GCA_028682985.1 Methanobacterium sp. | reverse complement strand
TGGGAATATTCCTCAACTTAATTCTGGTAATCACAGGTGGGGCAGCTGCAGTAGCAGTTTACACAGCAGGGTGGAGAGTGGTGATGATGGCCATGATACTCCCAATTGGGATTGGAACAGCAGCCATTACCGTAGCCGGTGCAGCCTATGGTGCAAGAAATTATAATAACCTTAAAACAGCTCTCAATTACGGTGCTAAATTGGGTTTTGGGATAGCTATTATCGTAGGATTGATATTGTACTTCTTCGCAGGATACATAGCAACCATATTCACCTATTCGCCACAGACAGCCTATCTGGCCCCGCAAATAGCAGCTTTCCTTCAGGTGATGTTCCTGTTCTATATTCCAATTCCGCTGGGAATCACAGCCAGCGCCGTGTTCCAGGGTGTGGGTAAGGGAATAACCTCACTGATATTAACTCTACTTAGAGAGCTGGCATTCATCGCCTTATTTGCCTACCTCTTTGCCTTTACATTCAATTTAGGCTCTCATGGTGTCTGGTGGGGTCTGGTGGTGGGAAGTGCCATTGGATGCACTATAGCCTATATCTGGGCTAACATGTTCGTAAATAGAATCAGAAGATATTCAAAATAAATTATAAAAAAGGTTAAAGAATTAAATTATCTCTCCAGAGATGGATATGGTGTAATCTTTAATTATTATATTTTTCTGAGCCTTTTCAAGCGCCCTCTTCACTATTACTTCGATACCGGAGCAGCAGGGTACTTCCATATGCACGATGGAGATGGATTTTATATCCTGTTTCTGGAATATAAGAGCCAGCTTATCCACGTATTGATCTATGACTTTATCCAGCTTAGGGCAGAGGATGATGAGTACTTTCCCCCTCAAAAATCTTTGGTGAAAGTTAGGATAAGCAAAGGGGGCGCAGTCCGCGGATATTAAAAGTTCAGCATTTTTGAAGTAAGTTGCATCTGGATTTAAGAGCTGCAGCTGCACTGGCCAGTTGTTAAGCTCAGCACTGTATATTTTAGCCTCTTCCTGAATTTCAGCCCGCTCACGGGTTAAATCCTGGGCCATGGAGCCTGGACAGCCACAGGCTAGAGGTGCTTCTTCAAATTCTGGAACTTCCACATCATTTTCTTTTAAATATTCTATGGCCTGGTTAAGGTATTCTGTCTGGCCATGTTCTTGTAAATGTTTTAGATGAGCTTTAATAACATTAGAACCTGCTTCTGTGATGTTCTTCATCACATTTTTTTCATCATATGGTTCTGCTTCCCTAGTTTCAATTTCTATAGCGCCTTCAGGACATTCACCTATACAGGCCCCCAGACCATCGCAGAACAGGTCGCTTATAAGACGTGCCTTTCCATCTATAACTTGCAAGGCTCCCTCGGGACATCCCAGCATGCAACCTCCGCAGCCACTGCATTTATCTTCATCAATCTTTATAATGTCTCTTTTCATTTCACATTCCCTCTTAATCTAATATATATAAAGATAAGTTCATAAAATTAACTGAAATGTTGATTCAAAATTAATTCAAATCTTAAAAACAAATTAAAAACTCGCTGATATTATGGTAGACCCGGATAAAGATCAGAAATTCCTTTCCCGTGCTGAGAAGACTACTTCCACATCACGGTCCATTTTCAGGATTATATTTGGCATTTGTGCCTTCCTTTTATGGGTTTTACTGGGAATTCCCCCTACCTTAATCTATTCTTCCGGTATACAGACTTTTATTGGAACTGTGTCCTTTTTTATTAGAAATCCAGTAATTTTCCTTTTAATTGCCATACTAAATGTTTTAGCAGGTTTAATATCCTATTACTTCCTTCAAATATGGTGGTATACTTTATTCCACATTTTATGGTCTGTAAGATGGTTTTATGGATATGAAAAGTACCGTCGTATAAAAAATAATAATTAAATTTATTTAAGTATTTCATCTATTGTACCAGTATTTAATTAATCATGAAAAATAATTAAAAAATGTTTATTTTCAAGGTAGAGCTTAGTAAAATATAGTTGCTTATTTCTTGTAAATAAACAAAAAGTGCGGGTATGGATATGAGTGCAATGAGAAAAAAGTCCAAAGATCAGTTAAGTAGTGATGAAAAATATAGGAGCTGGTTTGAAGATGATTTAACTGGTGATTTTATAGCAACACCAGAAGGAAAATTAATTGATTGCAATCCTTCTTTTCTAGAAATTTATGGATTTGAAAATATTGAAAACGCACTGGAATTTAATATTTCTCTATTTAACCCCGATGATTGGCAGAAATTAACTGAACAATTAAAGAAGGAGAGAAAAATCCAGGGCCATCAAATCTGGCACTTAAGGCCTGATAAAAATGAAATACATGTAGTGGCTAATGTTATAGGACTTTTAAATGATGAAGGGGCGCTTATCCAAGTTAAGGGTTATGTTTATGATGATACTGAGCGTAAAATAGCTGAAGAATCCCTTAAGGAAAGTGAAAAGAAGTATAGGCTATTGTTTGATGAAGATTTGACTGGTGACTTCATTGCTTCTCCTGATGGCAAAATTATTGAATGTAATCCTGCATTTGCAGAGATATATGGATTTAATGACTGTAAATCAGCTCTTAAATGGAATATTTCAGAATCAAATCCATTTGATTGGCCTTTTTTAGTCACACGTCTTAAGAAGGAACATAAAATCCGTGGTTATCAAAGCTGGCAGAGAAGATCTGATGGGCTTCGAATCCATGTAATCGCTAATTTAATGGGTATATTTGATGATTTAAATGAAATTATTCAGGTTAAGGGTTATATTTTTGATGATACTGATCGAAAACGCACTGAACAGGAACTGGTACAAAACCATAAACAGATTACAGAAATTTTAAACAGTATTCAGGATGGGTTTATTGTTTTAAATCACTACTGGCAGATTATATATATAAATAACGCAGCAGCGGAATATTTAAACCTGGAGCCTGATGATTTATTGGGTCAAAATATGTGGGAGCGATTTCCTCAGCTGGTTGATACTGAACATGAAGAGATTTTTAAAAAAGTAATGGACGAAGAAATAAAGCACAGTTTTAAAGCGAAAGGTTTTCCTGATGATGGATTTGAATATAGATTTGTTATATACCCTTCTCCAGATGGTATTTCAATTCTATTTATTAAATTAATCAGTTGAAACCAATTTATTAGGGGACTACTATGACCGGTATTTCTGCCCCTCTAACCACCCTTTCAGTAGTGCTTCCCACAATAAATCTTTCTAACTTTTCTTTACCGGATTTACCCATTATTATTTCATCTACATCTTCTTCTATTGCAGTTTTTATAATTACATCCTCAGGTTTTCCTTCTTTGATCAAGGTAATTAGTTTGATATTTTTACAGTTTCCTGCACATTGTTCATCTTCAATCTTTTTCTCGTATCTTTCAACTGCTTCTTTACCTTCTTCACGGAATGATTGGTCTAATTTTTCTCTTAAATCGCTTTGAGCTATTGAGTTTAGATAATTTGTATCAACAACGTTTAAAACAATAATATCTGCACCTTCAAATCCTGCAGATGCTATTGCATATTGGCCAGCTCTTTCTGCTGATCCCGAATTGTTAATTGGTAGTAATATTTTTTTGAACAAAATAAACCCTCCTAATTTACTTTTTTGGAATTAAAAAAAAATAAAAAAAGTTAATGCATACTAACTGCATCAATTTTGTTTCTAAGCTCCTATTAACCATGGTGCATATTGTATTATAGGGATTAATACCAAAATTGTTACAATAATTCCTATAACTACTAATGG
>JAJRAE010000240.1 GCA_028682985.1 Methanobacterium sp. | reverse complement strand
TTTTTCTTTCCTCCAGCAGGTGGCCGCTGGTAAATCCTCTGTTAAAAGCTAATTTAAGACGTGAAATTTCTGTTTCTTCTGGTTTCCATCTATCTTTCCTTATTTTATCAAGGGCCTTTCGGTAGGTGGAGACCACCAGAGCCACATATTCAGGGGAGCGCATTCGTCCTTCTATCTTCAAGGAATTAATATTAAGCTGTTTAATTTTCCCCAGTTCAGGGTACAGGGCCAGATCTCGGGTTGATAGGAGATAATCATCTTCCAGGGGAAGTGGGGAGGTGTTGGTGAGCCTTCCATAATCATCCTTATCCCCTCTCAGCAACTGGTACGGCTTTCGGCAGGGCTGAGCACATCGGCCCCTATTTCCACTTCGACCTCCTATCTGAGAGGACAGAAGGCACTGGCCTGAATAAGAGTAGCATAGTGCTCCGTGGGCAAATATTTCCAGTTCGATTTTCAAACCAACCTGCTGGATTATTTCCTCTAATTCAGAAATAAAGAGCTCCCTGGCGAGCACCACCCGTTTAAAACCAAATTCAGATGCCCATTTAACTCCATCAGCGCTGTTGATGGTCATCTGGGTGGAAGCGTGCATTTCCATATTTGGTATCAGCTCCCGGCAGAGGGAGGCCACACCCACGTCTTGTAGGATAAGGGCGTCTGCTCCGGCCTTGTAAAGCCATAACAGGTAATCTGCCAGATCCGAGAGTTCATAGTCATACAATAGGGTATTCACCGTAACATAGACTTTAACATTCCTTAGATGGGCGTATTTAAGTGCTTGAACCATTTGATCTTCATCAAAGTTAGGAGCATACTGTCGGGCTCCGAAATCCTTACCTGAAAGATAAACAGCATCAGCACCGACGTTAACTGCTGCCTTAAGCGCTTCCAATGAGCCGGCAGGGGCCAATAATTCTGGAATTGATCTGCTTTCCATATTTCTAATTAAGGTTATTGAAGGATAAAAAAAGAGAGGTTAATAAAAAAGTTTTAAATGTTTGAGTTAGGGATTTTTATACTTCATTTTTTATATTAAAAGGGTGAAAATAATTCTATTGATAAATTAAAAACTTTTTTTTTGGAAGGATTGATTAAGATGAATCCATATTTAGAAATATTAAGGCCTGGAAATGCCATACTGGCGGTTATATCTATATTAATCATAGCAGTCATTTCTGGAGTGTTTACATTTCAAGTTTTAGTAGCATGTGTGGTGGTCTTCGTTATAACTGGGTTTGGTAATTCTGTCAATGATTATTTTGACCATAAAATTGATGCAATAAATAAACCACAAAGACCCATCCCATCTGGAAGGATATCCCTTAAAACAGCCGGATACTATTCAACAGCTCTGGCACTATCTGGAAATATTTTAGCCCTCCTATTTCTGGGGTTTAACCCTGAATTGGTGGTTTTATTCAGCACATTTTTGATGTACTATTATGCTTACAGTCTGAAAAAGAAGTTGTTAATTGGTAATATTGTTATTTCATTCCTCACTGGTTTGAGTTTTGTCTTTGCTGGAATAGTGGTAGATGCAATCATGCTTTCCATCTTTATAGGTTTCTATGCCTTTTTAACAACTATGATGAGGGAAATTGTGAAGGATATGGAGGATATTAAAGGCGATAAAAAAGAGGGGGCTTACACTCTTCCCATTGCCTATGGAATGAAAACTTCGGCTGTCTTGGCTGCTTCTTTTATGATATTTGCCAGCCTCACCAGTCCTCTACTTTATTTCTGGGGAATATTAACCATCTGGTACATTCCAATTTTGATCATCGCCATTTTGATATTTTTATCAAGCGCCATCTCCATATTAAGGGACAGAACAATAGAAAACTCCCGAAGAATATCAAAAAGAGTGAAAATCGGTATGATGGTCACGCTTATCTCTTTCTTAGCTGGATCACCCTATATATTAACTCTTTTAAGTTAAAGGGTAAAACCGGAATTTAATATAATTAATCACTTTCACCAATTACATAGAGATAGATCCGGTCTTTTTCATCAACAGCAAGGGGTTTCCACCCGCTGAACGTCCATATATAGGAAATTATTCTAGTGCCGGGTTTTAATTCTCTTTGCAGCTTTTCCTTTAATTTTTCATTGGTTCTCTGCCATAGGAAAACTGTTACTACTGTGGCATGGCTGATATCCTGTTTAAATATATCTCCCCAGATGATTCTGGTCTGTTTATTAAGTCCCAGGATTTTTAGGTTTATTCTGGACCAGATAACCCGAAGGGGATCTGCTTCTATTCCCAATCCAGTAGCCTGGTATTTGCGGGCTGCCCGAACCACTATTCTCCCATCACCTGAACCCAGATCATAGAGGATGTCTTGACTTCCCACATCAGCCAGGTCTAAAATTTTATCCACCACTCTTTTAGAAGCTGGAGACCAGGCAGCTCCGATTAAAAGGGGCCATAAAATAGAAATAGATATTAAAACACTTAAAAAAAGTATAGTGGGTATTAAAAGGTCTAACAGGTTAATCAATTAATAAAACTCCTTCTAATTCAAATTAATACAAAAATTATTTAGATTATCTAATATTTAATATATTAGTGCCCCATAATTAAACCAGTTTAGAAATTTGATAGATAATAGTACAACTGAAAAATTATTTAAAGTAATATTTAAGGGGCTGGTAGCTCAGGCGGGAGAGCGTTGCCTTCGCAAGGCAGAGGCCGCGGGTTCAAATCCCGCCCAGTCCACTGAATATAAAGAGGATAGATATTTATGTCTTCTCGGAAAATAAAAATAATAAAAGACGGGCCATACCGGGTTACCGGGGGAATACCACTCTATCAGCAGAATATTGTTACAGATGAAGCGGGACATACCAGGGAATTAATTGATGAAAAAGAATTTCCAGCCAGGGAGACATACACTCTCTGTCGGTGTGGAGAATCTAAAGATAAACCCTATTGTGATGGTACACATGTCAGCATTGGTTTTGATGGAACTGAAACAGCCAGCAGAAAACCCTACATAGAGAGGGCGGAAATATTTGAAGGTCCTGAACTTAAATTAACAGATTGCCATGAATTATGTGATCACAGCCGGTTCTGCCTGCGTTCAGGAGGTATAAGAAAACTTATTCAGGATTCAAGTGATCAGGAGGCTAAAAAAACAGCAATAGAGGAGGCCATGATATGTCCCTCCGGCAGATTGGTATTATGGGATAAAAAAACAGGGAAATCCTTTGAAAAGGAATTCAAGCAATCAATAGTGCTAATTCGTGATGAACAGAAACAATGTGAAGGACCTCTCTGGGTGCGGGGTAAAATACCAATAGAATCAGCTGACGGATCATTTTATGAACAGCGAAATAGGGTAACCCTCTGCAGATGTGGTAAATCAGAAAATAAACCCTACTGTGACGGCAGTCACTGGATGACAGCTGATATGAAGTTGAAGTTTAGAAAGAAATGGGGACTTGACAAAAAATAAATAAATTAATCAAATATTTTTCATTAAATAAAATAAAGAAAAATGTTCACTTCAATTCTAGAATTTACAGAGTCTTTCATTATAAGCAATGCTTCCTGGACTGTATTTCTGGGCTGTATATTGGAACAGATATTGGTTCCCATACCAGCCAGCCTGATAGTTTTAAGCACAACCTTTCTGGTTATGCAGGGAGCAAGTTTTTCAATTGAATCATTATTAACTTTAATAGTTAAGATTGTAATTCCTGGAGCCCTTGGAATTACCATAGGGTCATTTTTCTACTATTATCTGGCCTATAAACTGGGTAAACCATTTATAAATAGAACCAGCAGATTTCTAGGAGTTTCTGTTGAAGATGTGGAGAAAGTAGAATACCAGTTCAAGGAAAGCAGATACGATGATATCTTCATGTTCCTGGGAAGATGCGTACCCATCATTCCCAGCATAGCCATAAACCTTTTCTGCGGACTTATAAGGTATGATTTGAAAAAATATATTTTAACCACTTTTTTCGGGTCAGCTGTGCAGATTTTAGGTTGGGGAATGGTGGCATGGCTAGCAGGTAACCTTTACCAGACCTTGGAAACCAATATCTCATTTTTAGGCAATATAGTTCTGGTAATTATTGTTCTTATTGTAGTTGGCTTCATCATTTACAGAAAGAAAACCTTAAAAGATGGTGAAAGGACTATGAAGGATTAATAAACTATATCTTTATAGATTAATAAAAATTAATTTCAGGTTTGAGTCATGTTACATAATTATAATCAATAAATATTTCAGGGGGGAATATGAACCATCAATCATATTATAAAAATGTAAGAAGGGTTTTGATCATCGTATTGGTCCTTAATATAGCGGTGGCTTTATCTAAGATGGTCTATGGATGGTTTACTAATTCTCTCAGTATGGTGTCTGATGGGTTTCATTCCCTTTTTGATGGTACATCCAATGTAATTGGTATTATTGGTATTATGATTGCTTCTCGTCCACCGGATAAAATCCACCCATATGGACATGAGAAATTTGAAACCTTTGCATCATTGGGGATTGCATTTTTATTATTCATAACCTGTTTTGAGATTTTACAGTCAGCAGTCCTAAGACTTTATAATCCCCAAACACCGGATATAACACTTGTGAGTTTTTTAATCATGGGAATTACCATTTTAATAAACATAATAGTTTCCCAATATGAAAGGAACCAGGGTAAAAGATTGGGAAGCAGCATTCTGATTGCAGATTCCATACACACCCGAAGCGATGTTTATGTATCGATAGCGGTTATAATAGGATTTATAGCTATTCAAATGGGGTTTACAATTGTAGATCCAATTATTGCAATTATAATAGCCATTTTAATAGCAAAAATGGGTGTGGAAATTATCAAAAGTAGTTCAAATGTGCTAATGGATAGTGCTCCCCTGGATGAGAATACCATCAGAGATATTGTGTTATCTGTTCCTAAGGTTAAAGAAAGTCATAAGATACGTTCCAGAGGTTTGCCATCCCATATATATGTAGATCTCCATGTGACTCCGAAATCATGTTATTCTGTTTCTGAAGCTCATAAAATAGCCCACGATGTGGAGAATAAACTGAAAAGCTCGATTCCAGGGATTGAAGATGTAGTGGTCCATATGGATCCTTGTGATGATTAATAATAATCTAAAATTACTTTTAGACTTATTCAAGTTGGGTTGAAAAATGGATAGGATGTGGGGTTATTGGGCGGCTTTAACTGTTGCTCTACTTTTTGGTTTGTGGTATACAATTGATAAAATCTTACTGGGTCATCTCCAACCATTTGCGCTTGCAGCTTTAACCTATCTGATTGCCAGTGCAACACTATTAACCATCAGCAAATCCCCCATTCATCTTAAAGTTCTAAGCATACTGCATGGCAG
>JAJRAE010000045.1 GCA_028682985.1 Methanobacterium sp. | reverse complement strand
TTAAATACTATTAAACCAATAGTAGAATCAATAAAAATAATTGGTTCCTACCCTAAAGAAGGAGATGATTGATATAAAATCAGAAAAGGAAAAAGTCGCAAGAAACTTACAAGAACTGGAGTTTGAGTTTGCGCAGGGTAACATCTCAAAGAGTGCTTATAATTCACAAAAAAGTGAGTTAGAATCTAAACTTGAGACTTTGGAAGTTGCTGACAGGGTAAAAAGGTTACAGGGCCGAGGGGAAGCAGAAAAACCCCTGGAATACTGGACAGAGAAGAAAGAAGAGGAAAAAGAACAAAAAGCTAAAGAAGAGCTTATGAAAAAATATATAACCTCATCCAGCCCAGACCATCCCAGCAACAAAATAAAAAGAATTAGTGGAAAAAAAAATAGAGCAGCTTTATTCGCCATACTGGCTTTAATCTTTATTACTGGTATTGGATTTGGAATCTTCCTAATGAAGGTTCCTGGGGAATCAACGGCGGTACCAATGACCATCAACCAGAGTGCATTTCCCACATTAAATAACAGTACCAATATTACTAATACCAGCGTAAGCAATACTAACCTGACCGGTACAACTTCAAGCTCAAACTCGAATACAGGTAGTAACACCAACAATGGTGGGAATACCGGTGGAAATACGGGTGGAAATACGAATAGTACATGATAAAATTTTTGATTCTTAATATTTTTTTATAAATTTTAAAAAAATAAATTAATATTTTAAAAAATAACAATTTAAAATCAAGAATGAATAATATATTTTTTATTCAAGTAAAGGTGAATAAATGACGAAATATCCATTTTTAGCGGTTATTACCCTGCTTATCATGGTAATTTTAACATCGGGCTGTGTTAATAACGACACCTCCAATCAGACCAAAACTTATTCTGGAAATGGAATTTCATTTACCTACAATGGGACCTGGGAGATAGCAAATACCACTTCACCCAATGCTGTGGTTGCTGTGGGAGATCCTAAAACTGTTGATGCACAGAAAAACCCTTACACCTTTGTGTTGATACAGAAACCCAACGCCACACAGAACAATGATTTACAGCAGACTTATAATCAGAATTATGCTAAACTGTTTAATAATTCATCTAATCAGCGTGTTTCAGAAGCCAATATCACTATAAATAATAATAAAGCACTAGAAAATGTTTATCTGACAAATTCCAGCGGTATGCAGTTGCAGATGAGGGCAGTCTGGATCACTCAAAAAGGAATTATTTACGTGATTCTCTGCGGTACCACACCTTTCAACTTTGAAAAGGAACAGAAAAACTTTGATTTAGTGATAAACAGCTTCAAAGCCCAGTAATCATCATTTTGGTTTTTTAAGTACTCTATTTTATGTTCATAAAGATTTTTTTTTATTTCCATAATTTCATAAAAATTATGCAAATTATATATAAGGAAGAAGTAATAGAGTTATATTGTTAGAGTATAATTTTATGTTTAGACAGATTTACAGCCTTATAGGTATATATCTAGCTTTTATTTTAGAGTTATCTTATAAATAAATATCAAATAAGTATATAATTGACTTTAAGGCGATTAATTTGTCTATCGGGGTTATTACCCTTAATTAAAAAGGTTTCGTTGGACGAAAAATCTTTATTTAGTTTAATTACGCAAGTTTAAAAGGTTTGCTTGTAACTTTTCATGATAAAAAGGAGGAATGTAAATGGTGTTGCCAATATGCGATGTCTGTCTCAAGAGTGGAATGCTCTGTCAAGGATGTGAAAATAAATTAAAGAGTGGTGAGATAAGTCAGATGGACCTGGACATTGCAAAAATATTATACAGGGTTGGTGATGGAAAAATTGGATTTAAAAAAACCATAGAAATAGGAGATATGGTTATCATAGTTACTGAAAAGGATCAGGTGGGAAAACTAATTGGTAAAAGTGGGAAAATCGTCCGGGAAATATCCAAAACCATCGGTAAAAAGGTAAGGGTTGTAGGTGAAAACTCAGACCTGCGTTCAGTAGCAAGGGACATACTGGCACCTGCCAGAATATCCGGAATCAATATAGTTTATGGAAAGGATGGCCAGGAAAAATATAAAATCAGGATTATGAGGGAAGACGCCAGAAGAATACCCGGAAAGTTAGATGTTTTAAATGATATTATACAGGAATTAACCTCAGAGAAAACAGTAGTAGTAGTAGACCGCCGATAAAAAAATTCTTTTACTTATTTTAGTTGTTGATTTTATGGAAGTTGTGCTCTGTGTTACCGGAAGTGTAGCTGCAGTAGAAGCAGTTAAACTCGCAAGAGAGCTTAAAAGACAGGGAATTAATGTCAAATGTTTCATGACCGATGGTGCGACTGAAATCATCCACCCTAACGCCATGGAATTTGCCACTGGACAGGAAGTAGTCTTAAAACTAACCGGTAAAATTGAGCACGTGAAATATGCTCAGACTGACCTGATTCTTGTAGCACCTGCCACCGCCAATGTGATCAGTAAGCTGGCTTACAGAATAGCTGATAACCCTGTCAGCACCCTTTTAGTTACAGCAATGGGATATGAAACCCCTATTATATTTGTACCTTCCATGCACCATTCCATGTACCGGTCTGTTTCAGAGAATTTAGATAAACTGAAACAAGAGGGAATCACCTTTATAAAACCAAAGATAGATGAAAATAAGGCTAAATTTCCAGATATAGATGTAATTACCCTATACGCCTTGCGATATCTTTCAGGTCATGATTTAAAGGGTAAGAAAGTGCTTATTAGTGCCGGGGCCACCTTTGAAAAAATTGATGAGGTTAGGGGTATAACCAACTTAAGCTCCGGTAAAACCGGTTTGGAACTGGCTAAGGAGGCCTTTATAAGGGGTGCGGAGGTAACTTTAATCTGCGGACAACTGGATATAGATATCCCCCACATTCTTAAGGTAATAAATGTGGAAAGTGTCAAAGATATGCAGAAGGTAGTAAACGAACAGGTAGCTAACCACGATGTTTTCATTTCTGCAGCCGCAATATCTGATTTTATACCGGTAAATATGGAACGACTTGGTAAGATACCATCTTCAGAAGATCTTACTTTGAAACTTGAGAAGGCACCTAAGATAATAAATGAAGTTAAAAAGAAGAATTCAAGCATCTTCCTGGTGGGCTTTAAGGCTGAATATGATATGTCAGATGAAGAGCTCATCAATTCCGCCCGAAAAAAGATGAAAGAATCTGGAGCAAACCTTATAGTTGCTAATGATGTTTCAACAGAAGGTGGTGGATTTGGTTCTGATAGTAACAAGGTATTTCTCATAGATGAGGATGTTACCAGCATACCTTTAACCTCTAAAAAGGAGATAGCCAGCATGATATTAGACAAGATTTCGGGGTATAAAAAACTAATTCAGAATTAAAATAATTTATATTATTCAATTATTAAATTAAATCTAATTCTCAATCATTAATGAAATCATAAAGTGGGGTTTTTTATTTTGGATATAAAAATCAAAACAGTAGAAGAGATGCAGGTGGCTTACATACCTTATACTGGACCATTTGAATTACTGCCCCAATTTTTAGGAGAAGTAGTCCAGTGGGTCATGGATAAAGGTCTTCAGATTTCAGGAATGCCTTATGGTATGTATTATAACAGCCCAATGGAAGTTCCTCTAGAAGAACTGAAATGGGAAACCGGAATACCTATTTTAGGGGAAGTCGAAGAAGAAGGAAAGATAAAAATCAAAAAAATTCCTTCACATAAAGCGTTATATGCTATGCATAAAGGTCCTTATGATCAGGTGGCCGATACCTATACTGCTATAATGCAATATGCCTTTAAAAATGGTTACGAGATAGCTGGACCTTCCATGGAATTTTATTTAAACGACCCTAGGGAAGTGCCTGAAAGCGAGATATTAACTGAAGTGCGGCAACCGGTAGT
>JAJRAE010000227.1 GCA_028682985.1 Methanobacterium sp. | reverse complement strand
GGGATACTGGTCCGTTTATTACCATACAAATGGCAATGGGGTGAGTGGTGGCATTCACCGCCGGTAAATTGAACATTTCTTGACCAGCCGCCCTAATTGAATGCTGAACAACCGGCATGTAGGTGGGTAGGCAACCGGCCATAGCCGCGTTGATAGCTATTTTTTCCAGGGTTGCTTTCCCCCTTTTTGGTGGGAGTATTCTTATTACTTCATCTGGTTTTTGATCTGTGTATTTAAGAAATTTCTGAACTCGAGTTTTGGTTGGTGGTATGATAGGCAGACCATCGGTCTGTTTTTTTATGTAAAAGTTCTGGCTCACCCTTTCCACATCTGGGTCCTGGAAGACCTCAAAATCAGCGCCCTGCACACTGCACAGCCTTTCCTTATCAGACCTATTCTGGACTATGAATTCATCTAGCTGGCAGCCGCAGCTCTGGTTAACTATTTGGGTTTTATATTCTTCCTTTTTCCTATTTTCTCCCATTATTTCTCAGTCTCATTTATTTTAAGAAATTTTTTTATTTGATTAATTGCTGACCCCGCTTTATCCTCTATTATTTCTCTGGATTGGCCTGCTATGGGATGTTTCACTTCCACTATCCTTAAATCAGTGGCCCCGTAGGACTGGGCCAGTTCCCTGGCGAAGGAGGTGAAAATATCAGAACAAATAGATATGGTGGGAATACTGTGCTTTTCCAGTTTTATGGCATCCAGTATCAACCAGGTGGTGCAGGATCCACAATCTCCTAATGCTAAAATAGCTAAGTCAGCCCGGGCTTTTTTTATCTGTTCATCTGCTGCCGGGGCTCCGGCTGGCTTTTTTATATTAATTAATTTATTTGAGGGGATATTTTCATTTATTTTTTTAAGCAGAATATCTGCTCCGGGTTTGGTGTTGTCTATCAGTGTTAATGATCGAATCTGTCCTGGAATATCATTCATCTCTATTTCTAAAGCATCGGTATCCCCCAGGGGATTGAGAACTTCCCTTTCTATGATCTTTATCTTCATTATAAAACACTTTGACTAGTAAACATCCTTTTTCATCACTTCTCTAAGCACTGCGGTAGCGTAACACCCTTTTGGTATGGAGAAACTTAATAAAACTCCTTCATCAGTATGTTCTGCCCTGATGTCCCACACTTTAAATCTAACTGCCCGACGCAGTCCGTGACTTCCCAGTTTAGGCATTTTAGGTACCAAAAAGTCTTCTAATTTAAGATTTTCTTCCTGGATTATCCGTTGTTCTATATCACCTATTTGTCCCTGACCCAGAGGGACTTTACTACCATATAGCGGTGCAGTGGGATGTGCCTGGAATTGATTAATCTGTTCCTGGATGTCTTGGGCTTTAAATTCATGAATGAGATGCTCCTGATTGTCTATTATTATATCTCCATCGACATATTTATCAATACCTAGTTTAGCTCTTTCACTTACCGCCTTATTGAAAAGGTAAGATTGGTAGGCGTGTACGAACATACGACTAAGTGGTTTGGGAAGGCTTCTCATGGCTTTTATATATGATTGATCATCCAGTTCTTCTTTCTTATTATTCTCTCTTATGATCTCTCGAAGCATCATCTTCTCGTATCTCAATCCAGAAGGCATTGATTCCAATGCATCCTGATAATGACCTTCATCATAGAGTTGTCTGGCATTCTGGATGTGTTCCTGTTCATCTGGATAGGGATTTCCGATATAACTATTCACTGCCCCTTTTAAATCATTCTGAACCAGGAATTTACCCACCAGGTGGGTGTTGGGACGTTTCTGGCCGAACCGCTGCCAGCCATAGTAATTGGGAACCCCAATCCTACTGAGCTGTTCTAGAACATTTGCAGCAGTTTTTGTATCTACCTCTGGGTTATTGGTGTTTCTTATTAGTATTTTGAATTTATTTCCTTTTAATTGTCCTATTCTCAATTTCTTCTCATTTTGGATTATTTTAAGGATTTTTACTTGGTATAATTTATTTTCTAACCCTTCTAACTTTTCTATTTCCATGTTACTTATGCATATCCACTGTCTGGTGACTGCGGCTTTATCCTTCATCCCGGCAAATCCCATTCTCTTCCTGCTTAACTTGTACTCCCGGGCTATGTCCAGCACTACATCCAGGGTGTTTCTGCCTATTTTTTCTATTAATATCCAAGTATTCGGTCCGGTTCCGCTGGGTAATGATTTTGGTATTTCCTCCACATAGAAATCTTCATATTTATTCCTTATTTCTCCTCCAATTCCTTCCTGGGTGGTGATATATGTTTCAGCATTGAGCATTTATTTTTTACTCCAAAAGTTTTTTATTTTTTAATCCTATTTTGACTTAATTTTTCAATGTCTTTATATTTCAGCGACGGTCCACCAAACGTTTAGGTCTACCCTTAACCTTGTAGAATTCTAGACCCCCAGGTCCTGTGAAATTAAAGATGATGTCAAAATCACTATTAAGATAGTTTTCGTATAGAGGTTTCTTATATTCCAGGAATGATTTTACAAAATTATCCTTAACTAGTTCCTGATCCAGAAGTTTCTGATCCCGGGCTTCCATACTAACTCTTAAGGTAACCTCATTTTCAGAGCCGTAAAGAAATGCCTCATACTCACCGGTTAAATATTCCATATTTTCCCTTTGAAAAACGGCTTTTTCCACATCAACCTTATTGAAAGGGGTTCCCATAACCCATACTGTTTCTGCTTCTCTTTGAGGATTCATTATGCGGAGATGGGTTCTTCCGCACTGGCATCTGTCTCGAGATACAACTACACTGGTATCCTCGGTGTCATAATTTAAAAGCAATGTACCTGTCCGTTCACCCTCTGATAATAGGGAGGTTAGAACTATCCTGCCGCATTCCCCTTCATCCACAAAATTCTCCAGGAGAGGGTCATACAGATCCAGGTGTACTAAGTCCTCTGGCACGTGCAGCCCTGCTTTTTGTGAGCATTCACCACACATAGTTCCCTCCGTACTTCCATAAATATTATAGACAGGTACATCCCACAGTTCTTCAAGATAAGCTCTTGATTCCTCAGCAAAGCTTTCCCCACCGGCTATTAATTTCTGTATACTGGAGTTCTGAGGGTCCATTCCTTCCTCCCTCATCCGTCCGGCCAGCCTGATTAGCTTAAATATGCTCCCCACAATCCCGGTTGCCTCGTAATTTTTTATAATTCGAATTGGGAAGGTGCATTTTCCCTCGGGGATGATGGCCATGCCTACCTTCTGAGCTGCCAGGGTCATGGTGTTGGCTCCCACATTCATACCATAAGATGCACATACAATCACCCGATCGCTCTCACTGAATCCCTGGGATACGAAGGCCCGGGCATATTTTTCAGCGTAGCGGTTCCAGTCGTCCCAGGTTAAGAAGAATGATTTAGGAACTCCACTGGTACCGCTGGTTTCGTGTATGGTGTATATTTCGTTCCAATTAGCGCATTTAAATTCAAATTCACTGGTTTCCGGTGGTTGTTTCTCCCGCATAGTCTTACCAGATATAACAGGTAATTCTCTTAAATCATTATGAGAGCGTATATCTGAGACATTAATATGGTTATCCTTAAACCATTTCCTATAGAATGGAGAGTTTTCCTGGGCATATTTGATGGTGTAACGTATACGTTCATCTACCAAAGAATCCAGTTCATCTCTTGGCATTTTTTCTATTTCTTCCCTGAAATATGGCATAAAAACATCCCCCTTCTTCTCTTTATCTTAAATATTCTATGAACTAATGAGCAATTAAATTTTCCTTGGTCTTAATAAAATTCACATTATATCTTGAATGCAGAAAACTTTAAATATTAAGATAGATTTATAACGTAACAATGTTTTGTTACACTAAAAATTGGTGATGAAAATATGGAAAAAGAGTTAATCTCCAAAAAAAAACTGCTTGAATTGACCGGAATTTCATACGGCCAGTTATATCGCTGGAAAAGAAAAAATCTTATTCCCGAAGAATGGTTCATTAAAAAATCTACTTTTACCGGTCAGGAAACTTACTTTCCGAAAAAGAGAATACTGGACAGAATCAAGAAAATAAAAACCCTTAAAGGAGATGTGTCTCTAGACGAATTAGCCCAATTGCTTTCTCCAAACTTGTTGGAAGTGTTACTTGAAAGGAAAGAATTGATGGAACGGAACATTGTTTCGAAAGCTACTCTTGATTTTTATAAAGATGAAAGAGGCGAAATAGAAAAATATGCCTTTGAAAAGATACTGTATCTATTTGTTTTGGATAAAATGTTTGAATCTGGAAAAATTAATTTTGAAGAAGGAAAAATAATACTAACGCTTTTAGAAGAGCAATATCCTAAATTTAAGGGAAAAAATTGTGAATTAATGTTCTTGCGTAAGCTTGGGATTTCCACTAGCTGTTTGATATCAAATCCCAATGAGATTTATTTTGAAGACAGCATCAAAATCATTGAAAATCTCAATCTTTCGAATTTAATCGAGGAATTAAATATTAAAATAAAATAATGAGGTGATATTCATGGAAAAAAGTATAGGGGATTTAAAAATTAATGGATCTGGAAGTTCAGCCGGAGGTAAATATGATTCTGTAATTATAAAAGGACACGGTGATATAAGCGGTGATCTGGACTGTATTTATCTGAAAATTAATGGGCATGGTAATGTGGATGGAAATGTGATGGCAGATTCTGTGAAAGTAAATGGTAATAATCTGATTAATGGGAATTTAGAAGCAGGAAAAGTTAAAATTAATGGTATGGTTGAAATTAATGGGAATTTCTCTGTAGAAAAAGCTGAAACTTATGGGAGTATTAATGTTGATGGTGATTGTAATGCCGAATTTTTCAAAATAGAGGGAACATTTGCAATCGAAGGGCTTTTAAATGCTGGTGAATTGGAACTTAGTTTATATGGATCATCTAAAGCACGTGAAATTGGTGGGGAAAAGATTACGGTTAAAAAGAAAGGAAAATATGACTTTTTAGGCCTAAAAGGTATCATTTCAGGTGGACGAGGTAAAGGACTTACTGCAGATATTATTGAAGGAGATGATATCTATCTTGAAAATACTCATGCCAAAGTTGTGAGGGGAAATAACATAGAGTTAGGCCCAGGCTGTGAAATTGAACAGGTAGAATATAAAGACAGCTTCAAACAGGACGAAAAGGCAGCCGTAGATACTCATAAAAAAATCTAACTATTATAAGAATTCTATTAATCAGTTAGTTTATTGTGAGTTTAAAATTTTTATAACTTTTTCTTTATCATTTAAATCGGCCAGAACATGGTCAGCCCCACAATTTTCCAGTTCTTCAACTGAATAACTACCAGTAGCTACTGCTATGGTTTTTAATTTATAAACCTGGGCAGCATGCACATCACGGGGAGTGTCTCCTATTACAAATATGCTGTCCCCTTCATAATTATATTCATTTTTAGCCAGATACACGGCCTTTTTCACCAGTTGAGATCTGTCTGCTGAGTCACTGCCGAAACCGCCGAAGGGGAAAAAATCATCAAATCCCACCTTACCCAGCTTAGCATAGGCAATTGGCTTTAAATTACCAGTCACAAGTCCTAATAGTGTTTTATCTTTTTGGAGTTCACTTAAAAGTTCAGCAGTCCCACCTAGAGCCATTACATTCTCTTTATAAATGTTCTTTAGATAATAATGCACCATATATTTCTGGCAACTTTTAAAACTGGCTTCAATCTCTTCTTCTGTAAATCCCCCTAACTCCAGCACTTCCCTGAGTATTTGGGGATCTGTTTTCCCAGCATAGTTTATACCACTGATATCCTCTTCAAATCCGTAAAACTTCTTAATAGATTCAACAAAGGCCTGGTAATGGCAGCGTGCCCCATTTACAAGGGTGCCGTCAATGTCAAATAGTGCTAATATTCCATTGTGTTCCATCTTATAACTTCACCTTTTTTCTTATTTCTAACTGCGGGAGAGCAGGTCCTTGGTGGTTTCTTCTGCATCTTCCAGTAACTCTTTCTCATTCATTGTTAGAAGCTCTCTTTCCTGCATCAATAGTTTTCCATTGCAGATAACCGTATCCACATCTCCACCATTAGCTGAATAAACGAGATGAGAGATGGGGTGTCTGTAAGGGGTGAGGTGTGGTGCTTTCATGTTTATTAGGGCAAGATCCGCTTTCTTGCCAACCTTGATGGATCCAATTTCATGCTCCCATCCCAAAGCAGTGGCCCCACCCAATGTAGCCATTTTAAATACATCATCTGCCTTTAAAACAGTGGGATCAAAGTTGTTCATTTTCTGGAGCAAGGAAGCTATCTTCATCTCTTCCAGCATATCCAGATTGTTATTAGAAGCCGCCCCATCAGTTCCTAAAGATAGGTTGATGCCTTTATCAAGCATCTTTGAAACTGGTGAAATACCTGATGCTAATTTCATGTTGCTTGTTGGGTTGTGGGATAATTTTACTCCCTTATCTTTTATGATCTCCATTTCACTTTCAGAAAGCCAGATAGCATGGGCAGCCAGCACATCATCATCTAAAAATCCTATCCTATTCAGATATTCGAAGGGGCGTCCTTCATAGGTTTCGATTATATTTTTAACTTCAAATTCAGTTTCACTAACATGTATATGAATCCGTACCCCCCTCTGAGTTGCTTCTTTTCTAACCCATTTTAAAAGTTCAGTTGAGCAAGTGTAAGGTGCATGTGGCCCTAAAGAAACTTTTATCCTTCCATCAGCCGTGTTATGACATTTATCTATTATTCTAAGACTTTCTTTAAACTCTGCTTTCCTTTTTTCCTCATCACCCATATCCAGCATTCCATGAGATATGTTTCCCCGCATTCCTGATTCATCCAACGACTTTGCAACCTGATCCATGAAGAAGTACATATCATTGCAGGTAGTGGTGCCTGATTTTATCATCTCAGCACAGGCCAGTTTTGCACCAACATAGCAGTGCTCACCTTTCAAATTTGCTTCAGTAGGCCAGATATGATCATTCAACCAAGTGTCCAGCAGCAAATCATCAGCTAAACCTCTCATAAGAGTCATCGAAAGGTGGGTGTGAGTGTTGATAAGGCCCGGGATTAGAACTTTACCCTCACCATGAATAACTGTATCTGCGTCATTAGAATCTAAATTTCTATTTATTTCGGCTATTTTATCATCTTCAACGAGAATAGAACCTTTATTTATTTCATCCCCAATGATTATGGTATCTTTTATAAGAATAGTCTGGGATTCCATGGAATTTCACCGTTTACATATTATAACCAGTGGATAACTAATATACTAATTGATCGAGTTTTTTAAATTCACTAGAGAAATATTTAATAAACCAGTTAAATTAAATTTTTTTATAGAGGGATAAAATATGAAGATAAAAATAGCCCTGCCATCCAAGGGGCGTATCAGCGACCCGGCAGTTAAACTACTGGAAAGGTCTGGTATTGGTTTAAAAGACAACACCAACCGAAAACTCTTCTCAGAAACCTATGACAAAGATATATGTGTAATGTTCACCAGAGCAGCTGATATACCAGAATTTGTAGCTGATGGAGCGGCAGACCTGGGAATAACTGGCCTGGATTTAATAGAAGAAAATGAGGCAGATGTGGAAATTCTGGAGGATCTTAACTTTGGAAAGGCCAATCTGGTGCTGGCCTCACCAGAAGAATCAGAGATAAACAGCCTAACAGATATAAAATATGGTTCATTGGTAGCCACCGAATTCCCCCGGTTAACAGGAAGGTATCTTAAAAGCAAAGGACTCCTGGTTAAAATAGTGGAGCTAAGCGGTTCCACCGAGATAGCCCCATTCATAGGGGTGGCCGATATAGTTGCGGACATAACCAGCACGGGCACTACTCTGAAGATGAACCACCTTAAAATAATTGATACCATACTG
Source organism: Methanobacterium sp. (assembly GCA_028682985.1). Lineage (GTDB taxonomy): Archaea > Methanobacteriota > Methanobacteria > Methanobacteriales > Methanobacteriaceae > Methanobacterium_A. Next base: position 910 of record JAJRAE010000227.1, on the reverse strand, counting down.
GAAAGTAGTATAAAACTCATAGCCAATAAAAAAAGCTTCCAGGAAAAGAAAGATAAAATAGAGGCTATTAGAACCGGTGTTAAAGGGGTTCTGGATGCTGAGGGTAAAAAGCTGGTGATGATGAATGTGACAGAGGAACATCTGGACGAAGTTAAAAACGCGATGCCCGGACTCACCGGGCCCACAGTTTCCAAGGTTCTATCAGACAGTGGTTTTATGGCCGTACATGCTGTGGTGGATGAAAAGGACGTTTTCAACTTGGTTAACCACCTTAAAAAAATAGGCGCCCGGGACATTCTGGTAGTGCCCATTGAAAGAATTATCTGAAACATCAAACGGACTAAATATGGATTTATAAAAAATGAAAATCGTACGATTTAAACATGATAATATAAATAAAAAGGGCATACTGTATAATGAAGGCATTAAAGAGCTTTCATGTTCCGTTCTGGATGTTTTTAAAACATCAAGTATCCAGGATAATCTGAAAATGGACCGGATGTACAACATCCATGATGTTAAGATATTAACCCCAGTAAAACCTTCTAAAATAGTCTGTGTGGGATTGAACTACCAAGATCATGCCCGTGAGTTAAATATGGACCTGCCAGAAGAGCCTGTTATTTTCCTTAAACCTCCCACTTCAGTTACTGGAACTTTGGACCAGATCATATATCCTTCTTCCTCCAGTCAGGTGGATTATGAAGCAGAATTAGCCATGATAATATCCAGAAAAGCACAAAAGATAGAAGAAGAAGAGGCTGCTGACTATATTGGTGGATATACTGTTTTAAATGATGTAACCGCCAGGGACCTGCAAAGTAAAGATGTGCAGTGGACCAGGGCTAAAAGCTTTGACACATTCTGTCCAATAGGACCATGCATAGAAACTGAATTAGATCCTTCAAAT
>JAJRAE010000096.1 GCA_028682985.1 Methanobacterium sp. | reverse complement strand
GCCCTTATTCATTCCGCCAAATAGTCTAAGGAAGCTATTTGTGTTAAGCCTTTACATTGAAATTCATCAACAATCATGAAACCTTTTGCTTCAAGTTTTTCCCTTATTTTGGTGTGATCTTTTAAGGCTTTGGATTTTCCAGATATTCCGGCGGTTGAAAAAAGAAACGCTTTCTTATTATTTACATCTGGTAGCTCATCAGCAAGATACTTAATCCATTTATCAAAATAATCCTGTGAAATATTCAACCAGTTCAGCGATTTTTTGATCTCTATTTTTATTCCAGATAACTATGCCTGTTCCCATAAGATTCCCGCCTTTACTATATACATAATTCTTCATTTGGCCTATAGCTCTGGATCCGCCTGTCCATTCAAAACGAAGTTTCTTGGTCACGTAGAGAGCCACCTTTTTATCCTGTAATGAGGGCAGCTGCTCCATATAAATTTGCATAGCCGGTGCCAGGGCAAAGGCATGGACTGGAGCTCCAAATATAACGGCATTATATTCAGTTACATCCGGAAGATTTTCAAGTTCGATGTCATCCTTCTTCTCTGGTCTGTCCCCACCAACCATGCTGACCCTTTTTACTTCAACCTCATTTCCTGCTTCTTTTAGTTTTTCCTGTAGATTTAAAGCCACTGAATTAGTGTTATTGGTCTGGGAATGCACTATAATTCCTATTTTCATATAATCACCATATACGTTTAATTATTATTTTATCTTAATTATATGTTACATGTTAAAATAAAGGAGATAAAAATTATGGAAATTAAAAATATAAACTGTTACTGTATAGATTCAGAACTGGGAAAAAAGTTCGATTACGCCTTTTACTGGACAAATGCCACTGAAGAAGAATTCCAAGAATTATTAAATGGCTACCTTGCTGAAAACAATATCCAGGAGGATAAGAAGTTCAAGGCAGGCATGTTTACCATGTACATCTGGCAACACGGATATTACGTCCACACCCGCCAATCACATGTACTTTTACCAAAACGCTGAATAGCTTATCCTAGCTTTATAAGAACATCTGGTAGAGATTTTCCACTTAAAAAAGAATGCAGAACCTGATTAAAAAGTTCCGGTGCCTCCAGATTCCATATATGCCCCACACCAGGAGCCAGATAAGCATTTGAACAGGGTAATATATCAGCGATATCCAAGGCACATCTCTTTATCACACTGTAATCCTTTTCTCCAGCCATAACCAGAACAGAATTGGGGAATTTATCCAAATTATCCGGCATTTCAAAGAGTATATTCTCCTTAAGAACGTTGAAGGCAGTCTCTGGTTTAATAACCTGGGTTGAATTTATATATTTTCCCCTTTGATTTTTAGGAATACCATAACATCTTATATAGCTGCCGATGGATAAATGATCATCTTTAACCGGTATATAAACATTTAAAAGATAATTTAAGAGCTCATGAAATGATTTCGATGGAAGGGTGCTGTTAATCAGAGCCCCGCTTATGAAGACTCTATCAGCTACCTCAGGTGCTCTGCTTAATATCTTTAGAATAATCTGAGCCCCCAAAGCCATCCCCACCAGATGGGCCTTCCCATTTACTGATCTTTGATCTATAAGTTCAATAACTTGTTTCGCCGCATTATCCATTGTGAACTTTGTTATATCTTGACTTTCACCATGCCCAAGTAGGTCAGGTACAATACAGTGGTAATCAGGTAAAGATTCCATTTGACTATACCACATCCAACCAGCCATATTTAACTCATGTAAGAAGACTATTGTGTCAGATTCTTGATTACCTGTTTCTTTAAAGTATAAATTCATTTCAATTAATTCCATTTATTTTTTTTAAGAATAGCTAACTATTCATATCTCAATGCTTCAGTTGGCGGAAGACGGCTCGCACGGTAGGCTGGATATATTCCGCCTATTACCCCCACAAACAGAGCTATACCCATGGCTTTAAGGAAAGTATTGCTGGTGTAAACCGGGCTGATAAATCCACCCATCCCCAAGGCCAAAAGAATCTGAACAGCCAGCAGTCCCATGATTATACCCACCGCCGCTGCTACCAGTGTTATAACCACTGACTCCCCCATTATCATGTATAATATTCTCTTGTTCTTCCATCCCACTGCTTTGAGCACTCCTATCTCACGGGTTCTCTCATATACAGACATTATCATTGTGTTAATTACTCCAATTCCCCCGATAGCTATTGCCAGGATGGATATAGCCCATGATGCTGTGTCAATGGTTTCCAGCCCACTGTTCACTTTTCCCAGTTCCTCCATGGATTTGATGGTCATCAGTTCATCTGGATAAGCGTCATCTATCAAGCTTGTTACTTGCTCCAGATTGGCGTTGTTGTTGATTTTAACGAATATCATGGTGATTTTATCTTCCTTTTTCTCCAGTTCCTGCAGTTTATCCAGGGACATGAACGCTCCACTGTCCTGCTGGAAATCACCGGTCTCATAGATGCCTGTAATCTTGAATTCTTCATTACCAATCTGTAAGGTATCACCCACAGT
>JAJRAE010000007.1 GCA_028682985.1 Methanobacterium sp. | reverse complement strand
GATTAACAAAATTAAGGCAATTGTACCTATATAAACAACTAGATCTATTCCAAAAATAGGATAATGAGCTAATTCCATGACATTTCACCTAACTCCCTTTCTTTTTTTATATAATATGTTTTTTATACAGATATTTATTACGGTTATTTATTTAGGATTATGTAAAAATTAGCCATAAAGTGGTAATCATTACATATTTGTTAACATGAATACCGGGTATTAAACCAGTGACTGCACCGCAGGAAACTCCCAGAATACAGGCAAATATCAGATCTATAATTTCTAGTCACCAATTAACCATATTATTAATTATAGTATAAATAGTATTACTTCTAATTAATTAATTTGTTTGATTATAAAAAATTATTGAAAGAAAAAAAATAATAATTGTTATACTAAAAAAAGGTAATGAAGCTTACATAAGTCTTCTTACGTCTTCTACTTCAACGCTGCTTACGTTCTCTACTTTGGAGAGATTTTCTTCTACCTTTTCAGTCCCTCCTTCAGAATCACCCACCACAACCATCACCTTAAGGGCTACCAGGCCGAATGCTATTGGTTCTTCCTCTATTTTATGGAATTCAGCTCCTTCTGGTATGGACTTTATTATGTCTTCCTTAACTTTTTCCAGGTCCACTTCAGGACTTTCAGGCATTAACTTAATTGTAGCTACAACTTCTCCCATATTCATTACCTCCAAAGAAATATTATTGTTAATTACTTTTATATTAAGGTCCTTTAAATCCGCACTGGCAGCGGTAGATATGCCCAAAGGTCCGGCATTTCTGGCAGCGGTAGAGTATGGTTTCACACTCCGGACATACAAATTTAACGTAGGTTTCCACTGGTGAGATTTCCTGTTTACATGATGTACATTCTATCTTTTCCATATCAATTTCCTCCAATAAGTGTATATTTATTATCTTTAACACTTCTTCCTTCAATAATAGACAACACCCTCTCTGGATATTTGCCGTTAACAACGTAGCAAGATGACTTATATTGAAGTAGAAGCTCTGCTAAAAATTCATCAACTGATGTTTCACTAAAATCTAGTAGTTTTTTTGCACTTATATTATTTATAAGCTGGGCACCATCTTTTGATGGTTGCTGATTATATATACCATCTACATCAGTTGCTATTAATAGTTTAGCCTTTAGCAGATGTGATATATAAAGTGATAGGGAATCAGAGGTAACCCGCCAGGAATGCTCCAGGGGGTCATTCTTGAATATTAAAGGAGACGGTATGAGAACAGGGAGCCTGCTTTTCTTCAACGCTTCCTCAGCAGCCTCAAGACTTTGAACTTCCTGGGCATCGTTTACTTTATCAACCAAAAGCATTCCCAACACATCCATACATAGTACCGCGCTCCGGTGAGATGCAGTATTAGAAAATTTCACTTCCCCATCATATTTTCTCAACAGATTAGCCAGCTCTCCTCCCCCGCAAATTACCAGAACATTCCTGCCTAAAAGTGCCTGGCAGAGTTCAACCGCCTTCTCTGGGAATAGACTTCCACCTATTTTAACAACCCAGTCCATATGATCTAAAACCAGCCTTTATATTTTGTTTACTTCCAATTGATATTAAATAATGATTTGTTACTGTTTAAAATAAATTTTATCAAGAGTGATCATTTTAACAGTTTAAGATCCTGCGTGATCTTATCTATTTTTTCATCTTCGTCCGGACCTATCCCCAGACAGGTGATTGTGGACTCCGGTAACTCGGTATGTCCGGCGTCTCTCACTAGAAAATAAGGTAATTCCGTGGCTTTTACCAGTTCGTAATATTCGAATAGTTCATCCAGATTATTAACTTTAACCACCACTTTCTTCCCGCCTTCCTGATCCCATTTCTTCATTTTCTTTACATCGGCTCGTTTGTAGGATCCCAAGCTGGCGTGGCAGGCCTGTGCCGCTATTTTACCCCTACTTATGGAGAGATCTCCCCTAATGATTATTACCTGTTTCAATCAAACACCTACTATTATAATTAAAAATTAAAGTCTATTTCAAATATATGGATTTTAATGTAATCTACAACCCCTTCGTTCAGCATCTACTGAGTAGACTTCCAGTCCTGGTATAATCACCCGTGCCACTGGTATTTCAACTTCTCTACGGGTTAAATCCACGTAGTAAACCTTTTTAAAACCATTTTTTTCCAGAATAGTGAGGCAGGTTTCTATATCTTCCTTAAAGCTGTCTTTAGATTTATCCTCTATATCCTGGATATCCATTATTTTATGAGAATCGTTGAACCAATGCCGGTTTATTCTCTTCATCCTCTCATAACCAGCCTTTCTCATGAAAACAGCCCGATTAGTATCCTCCCGGGTTCCATGTATCTGGGTGGCTCTGCTTTGAGCAACCTCAGTAAGCGCCCGGATAACCGCCACTTCTGGATTGAGATGGGTGCCCACACCCAGTGAAAGTAAAGCCGGGTCTTTAAGAACTGTATCATCAGCCACCGCTGCCATGGTTGTTATGTCAATATCAGCAGTTAATTCCAGTACCTTAACCTCTACCCCGGCTTTCATAAATTTATCCAGCATATCCCGGATAAGCGGGTTATCGATATCATCCAGGTTCACTTCCCTTTTTGGTTCCTTCTTAGATTCAAATATACTCCAGGCATCCCTTTCCACCACCTCGGTGATTCCATGGTAAACCGCTTCTTCTATACGATTTCCAGATGCCAAACCATTGGTGTTGCTTTTAAAGAGGATTGATCTCTCCCTGGAGATGTAGGGATGGTAAACTGCGTTTGCCGGGATGAAATATTCCTGTTCATCAGTCACTTCCACCGCTCTTACCCAGTCAAGTTGGGTTTCATCCTTATCATAGATAAGTGAGGGTAATATTAATTTTTCTGGATTAACAGCTTTTTCCAGCTGAGAGTATGCTCCAGTTACAAATTCTTCACAGTCTTCCTCAGTTATCTCTGCGGAGTATCTTTCAAAGGCCTCCATCATAGCCGAAGCTTTGGCCTGGCTTTTAGTAGCCCCTTTGCCGGCGTAGATACTCACCGCGCCTTCCGCTGCCCCGGGCCGGATTGCAGAATAGACTGGTATACCCAGACGATCCAGATGGGTTATCTCAGCAATTCTGGTAACCCCTGCCTTTCTTAGTTTACCCTCCACATTTTCTATGGTCCTTTTAGGAGGTATGGCCCGGTGGGTGCATCCAAAATAGGTAACTGGAACTTTCTGAAACATGATCATAACACAGATTTGGTTTTAATTAACAGAATATTTTCATTCTTTTAATATATTTAACTTTCTAAATTTAAAATAAAAACCCGGTAATAGAGTAAAATACCATAGCACCTGTTATAACTGCCATAATCACCCATATAAATGGGTTCCAACGGAATATCTTCGCCCCATCAAGAATACTAATGGGTATCAGGTTTATCATTGCTAGGAAGCTGTTTATATAGAATCCAAGTCCCCCAATAAGGCTGATCAACGGATCTGCTGGGAAGTAGTACAACACTAAAAAGAACAGTCCCGCCAGTATCAGGTTGGTTGCAGGACCGACCAGGGAGATCTTACCGTCCTGCTCTCTGGAGATGTAATCGCCGTGTATATAGACCGCTCCAGGTGCTATAAACAGGAAACCGAAAATTGCAGTTACAACTGCAAATAAAAGTCCCTGAACCCATAATCTGTATTCCGCCCAAAATCCATAACGCATTGCCATGAATTTATGGGCCAGTTCATGTAAAAGAAATCCCAAAACCACCGCTATGAAGGTGACCGGAATAAGATAAAGGAATAATAAACTGTTTAAATCCCTTCCACTGAACGTGTAGGCAAATAAAAGGGTAATAACCACCATGGAGATGATTAAATCTCGAACTTCTCGGGAGGTGAATCTGAACATATTATTTAACACATGTAAAATCAAATATAAATAGTTTTCAGGGAAATCAATACCAAATTAAAAAATGAAAATCTGATAAATAAATTTCAATCACTTTTAGAAGGGGAATGAATGACTGGAAGTTGCGAATACTGCCAGATAACTGGTGGCTATGGCGAATTAATGGATGAAACAGCTCACTGGTTGATATATCTAGCACCCAGCCAGAGATATCTGGGAACCTGTGTGGTAGCCCTCAAAAGGAAATCTAAAAACCTGAGAGAGCTGGATGATGCAGAATGGCTGGATTTTGCGGATATCGTGCGGAGATTGGAGACCAGTGTGGATGAAGCATTTAAACCCACCCTTTTCAACTGGAGCTGTTTTAAAAATAAAGAATACCGGAATGGAGATCCTAATCCAGAAATTCACTGGCATTTACTGCCCCGTTACCAGGATGAAGTGGAATTTGCCGGTGAGAAATTTAAAGATCAAGATTTTGGTTACCTTCCCCAGCCAATTACTCATGAATTATCAGCAGAAATGATGGATAAAATTAAATCTGCTATTAAAAAATATTTATAGTCATTAGAAAGAAATTTAAACCCGTAAAAAAAACAGCTATATCCTTTAAAAGAATTTCGTTTAAAATAATAATAAAATAATATTGGAATGCCCATGGATTTACAGAAAATAATTGATTCCATGCAAAAAGAGGGACTGGACAGCGTCCTGATCCTTAAACCAGAAAATATAGCCTATTTATCCAGTTTTAAACCATCCAGCCTATCAATGGTTATAATAAAAGAAGATGCAATTCTTCACACATCCAAAATGGATATGGAAGACGCAGAATCTAATTCGAAATTACAGTTGAAGGAATTTAAATCATTAGAGGAAATAGAAAAGGAATTAAAGGGTGTGGTGGGGATTGAGAAATCACTGCCAGTTTCTGTTTGTAAAAAGATATGTGAAGATAAAAAGATCAAGCTAACAGAGATTGTGGAATATCAGAGGATGATAAAAACCACTGATGAAATAGATAAAATAAAAAAATCCATAAAAATAGCTGAAAAATCATTTCTCGAGACTGACTTCAGTGGTACAGAATTTGAAGCAGCGGCAAACTTGGAGTACCGCCTTAAATTTAATGGATCAGTTAAACCAGCTTTTGAAACCATCATCGCCTCAGGTAGTAGATCCAGCATTCCCCATTCAACCATATCCAACAATAAACTGGAAACACCGGTGGTTATTGACTGGGGAGCGGTGCATGATAACTACTGCTCCGATATCACCCGAACCTTAGTCCAGAGCGAGAAAGAGATAGAAATATTTAACATAGTCTTGGAAGCACAGCAAGAAGCAATTAAAGCAATAAAACCCGGAATTAAAGCATCATATGTTGATAAAACAGCCCGAAAAGTTATTGAAGAGCATGGTTATGGAGATAACTTCATACATTCCACTGGTCATGGTCTTGGTCTAGAAGTGCATGAGAACCCTACTCTTTCAATGAAAAGCGATTTTAAATTGGAAAAAGGAATGGTAGTCACAGTTGAACCGGGAATATATATAAAGGATCAGTTTGGGATTCGTATAGAAGATGATATCCTGATTAAAAGGAGGGGTAAGGTTTTAACAGGTCTAAAAAAAATTTTTTGATTTAATGATTAATCTACTATTCGGGAGAACACATTTCTATAATTAGTGATTAAATTTTTTTTATTCAAGGCGGATTTATTGTACAGAAAAAGTTTAAATTTTTTTTATTTCCATATAGAACAGTTAAGCATGGGAAAATATTAATATATGTGAAAATAAGAGTTATCAAATAGGTGAAAGGATGGCCATTATACCCTCAGCTTTGTCTCCATTATCAAGAACTGTTGATAGTGTTATACCCGATCGTTACCTGGTTAATTTACAGGAAAATCTAGTAAGAGCGGGTATGTATGTTAAAGCCTCAGAATTATTATCACTAGTAGTTTTAGCTGGCATTGTTTTATGTCTTGTTGTTTTTCTATTATTCTCATTAATTGGAATTAACCCCATTCTAGGTGGTTTACTGGGCCTGTTACTGCCTGGTGCGGTTATTTTTATCTGGATCTTCTTCATGATGGAGCGCAGAGTGGACAGTATAGAACAGGGAACTCCTGACTTTTTAAGACAGATATCCTCACTGCTTAGATCAGGAGTGGGTATTGAAACCGCCCTGGAGGACATCTCCAAGCACGGGAAAGGACCTCTTATTGATGAACTTAAAAGAGCGGTAATTGAAATTAAAATAGGCAGTACTTTCGAAGACGCTCTCTTATCCATGGGTGAAAGACTGAAATCAAAAAACCTAGACCGAACCTTCCGGATGATACTGGAGGGTAGAAGAGTGGGAGGAAGCCTATCTGATGTTATAGAAACTGTTGCTGAAGATCTAAGAGCAATATTAGCTCTTAAACGTGAACGAAAGGCCAATGTTATGATGTCGGTGATGTTTTTACTCGTAGCTGCTATAGTTGCTGCGCCCTTTGCATTGGGTATGATCATGAGTTATTCATCATTTATAGGTTCACTGGGTAAGGTAAATCCACTGGCAGAATCTGCTCTAATCGCAGCCAGCGGATACATCATCATACACTCCGCAATAGCTGGACTTTTAATTGGTATAGTTCTATATGGAAGCGCACGTAAAGGAGTGAAATATGCACTGCTTTTGGCACCGGCTGCCTTTGGAATATTCTACGTAATACAATCCCTGGGACCTAAACTTTTAGGATTCTAAACCAGGGGGAGAGATAAAAAAAATGATATTAGTAAATGATGAAACTGCACAGGTTTCTGCTGAACTTATCTTACTATTTGGGGGTATAATCGTAATTGCTCTGGTGGCTCTGATTTCCTACCAGAACTATTTGAAAGGCCTGGGAAATGAGATAAATGGAAGTCAGTTAAACAACACCACTAACAACATCCTCAATTTAAAAGATAAATTCTCATAAAATCATAACTCCTTTTTTTTAAGCTGCTGAGGATGGCCTTATTAATATAAATAAGTTTTTTTTAAATTTTAGAGGGGATTAAAATCATGAAGATGTTGATTAACGGAGTTCATGTAGACCGTGAAGAGAAAATAGTTGTAACTAACCCTGCAGATGGGGAAATAATTGAAACTGTTCCACATGGAAACCTTCAAGATGCAAAGAATGCCATTATAGCAGCTAATAAGGCAAAGAAG
>JAJRAE010000119.1 GCA_028682985.1 Methanobacterium sp. | reverse complement strand
TTGGTGACGGCCAATCCACGAGCAGATACAAGGAGATTAGGGACGTTTTCAGTGCCTGTGCCGGAGCAGCCCTCTACCGGAGAGATATCCTGCACAAGCTGGACCTCTTTGATGAAAAATTCTTCGCCTACCTGGAAGATGTGGATATTAGCTACCGGGCCCGTATAAATGGATATAGATCAATATACTGCCCCGGGGCTGTGGTTTATCATCATACCAGCAGCACCACCGGCAGCCGTTATAATGAATGGAAGATAAAACTCTCAGCCCGGAACAACATCTACCTGGCTTATAAGAACATGCCCTGGCCCCAGCTACTGGTTAATTCTCCCTTTCTCCTTTTGGGATTCCTGATAAAATATCTCTTCTTCATAAAACGAGGGCAGGGAAAACACTACCGGGAAGGTCTGGTGGAGGGTCTGCGCACCCTCCATAAAGTTGAGAAGACCGCTTACAGAAGTAAAAACCGGGGCCGTTACTTTAAAATTGAATATCAACTACTCAGGAATATCTTTAAATTCCCCTAGTTGTAAAACATTAAATAATAGATCGTATTTATAGTAAAAGAAAAGAAAATACTCCTCTTTTTTTATTTATTTTGGTGATCATCTATGAACTGGACAGAGAACTTGAAAAATAAAATATCTAATAACACAGCAATCATTGGAATAGTGGGATTGGGCTATGTAGGACTGCCCCTGGCCACAGCATTCTGCAGTAAATACAAAGTAATAGGCTACAACAAGACCGAAGAGAAAACAGAACAATTAAGATGTGGTAAATCCTACATCGAGGATGTGAAGGATGAAGAAATTAATCTGGACATGTTAAATCCCACCACCGACCATAGGGAACTTGCAAAATGTGATTTTATTATAATAACCGTACCCACACCCCTCCGTGAGGATAAAAGCCCTGACTTATCCTATGTTAATCATGCCGGAGAAGAGGTGGGTGAGATACTGCAGGAAGGACAGTTCGTGATACTTAAAAGCACCACCTATCCCGGTACTACCGAGGAATTTCTCACGCCGGTACTGGAGGAGAAAAGCGGTCTTAAAGCAGGGATTCATTTTGGTGTGGGTTATTCACCAGAAAGGGTGGATCCTGGAAATAAGGAGTTTTGTATTGAAAATACCCCCAATGTGGTGGGTGGTTTAACTCCGGAGTTCACCGAGATCTGTGCCCTGCTCTTTGAGGGCATAACAGGAGATGTGATCCAGGTTAAGGACTGTAAAACAGCTGAGGCTGTTAAGATGATAGAGAACATCTATCGTAATGTTAACATTGCCCTGGCCAATGAATTAGCCCTCATCTTTGAGAAGATGGAAATAGATATCTGGGAGGCGCTGGAAGCTGCCCGGACCAAACCATTTGGTTTCACACCCTTCTATCCCGGACCGGGAGTGGGAGGACACTGCATACCCCTGGATCCCTACTACTTATCATACCGGGCCAAACACTTTGGTATAATACCCCGATTCATAGAAACCGCCGGTGAAATCAACGACTTCATGCCCATCCACACTGTGAACCTGGTGAGAAAAGGCCTCTCTAGAGCAGGTAAAAAGCTGAGGGGTTCCCATATACTGGTACTGGGAATCAGCTATAAAGCCAATATCAGCGACACCCGGGAGTCACCCGCTGTCAACGTGATAGAGGAACTGGCGGAGAATGGGGCCCGGATCACGGTTTATGACCCTTACGCCGAGTCCATTAAAACTAGACTGGGCACCTACCATTCAGAGAATAGTTTTGAAACTCACATCAGCCAGGTGGACTGTATAGTTATACTGGCTGATCATGATAAATTTAAGAAAAACCAGCAGATAATAGATGCCCTGAAGAAAAATGTGGTTGTGGTGGACACTAAAAACGTGCTTAATCTAAAAGAATCTGATGAGCCCTTTTATGTGAAGATCTAAAAAATTCAGCCCTTTTTTTAATCCTTATTTTTTTTAAAAAAATCATAGTAGTTATTTATTTTACCCTGTGGTTTCATCGGTGGTCACTGTAGTCTCTTCTGTAGTGGTTTCTTCTGCTATTATCTCGTTGATGATCAGGGGTATTTTAATAATCTGATAAATATTTGTATTGTCGGGTAGTTTGTATAATTTGAATTCCAATGTTCTGTTTCCTGGGTCTTCCGTGGTTAGGTTTACCTTCACATCTTTTACCTCATCATCTTCCAGTATTATTATCTGATCTGTGATAATGATGCTTCCAGAGTTCACCAGGAGGTGGTAGGTGGTCTTTTTGTTTTCATGGTTGGCCAGGTTGATGGTTAGATTCATGGTCTCTCCACTGGTGAGGTTGAGACTGTTCACTGTGCTGCCGCTGGCATTTTTTACTGTAAAATTGGTGTAGGGCTTTCCCTCCAGGTGGTTGGCGGTTATGTAGGTGGTGAAGGCTAAAAGAAGAACAGATAGTATGAGTAGGATGGTGAGCATCTTCTCTGTTTGGGAATTCTTGTTGTAACCAGCGCCCTTGCCTTTCAGGAAACCGGCAAGTTCTGGGTAGTAACGCTCATCCGGGGGTGTCGATCTTCTTCTCAGATATGCGGCTACCAGGAAGATTAGGGATAAGATTGAAAGAATCAGGATGAGGTGTTCCAGGGTGTTCCAGGATGTGAAATTCAAGGTTAAACCTAAAGCAGCAGTCAGGGATATGCTGGCGGCCACTCCATAGACCAGTCTTTCCAATGCACCGGCATTCTCCTCTTTAGTACATATTAAGCTTATGAGGGCGTATCCTGGCAGGAACAGTATTAAAAGTATTTCCACCAGACCAATGAATAGGGTTTGGTCTGTCAGGATTAAAAATAAACATATAACCCCTAATATGAATGATATTAAAAGATCCAGATAGTATGATCCCTTTTTAGGCTTCTGAGGGCGGTCTGGTTCTTCCACCGCACTTACTGATACGTTTTTTTGGCTAGTTTTCCGGGTTTCCTCCCGGTACTCCAGATCACCTCCACACTGGCAGCTTTCAAAGTCTTCTGGTGATTCATCATCCCTAAGATGATAGTAACCCCTGCATTTCCGGCAGATAAGGTATCTGTCCTTCTCACCCTCAGTGGGTAGGATTCTTCTGCGTGCCCAGGCAATAAGCACCAAGTCCAGGATTAGGATAGTGGAAAGGATATAAGCGGGGGATAAATATATTAAGAGTGGTGCAAGGTAGGGCTCTAATGGTGCTAGAAAGACACTTAGAGGATTTATATAAACGGGTAGCGGAGTGAAACTCCACAGTGAAAAAATCACAATGTAAAGGAGCAAACCCAACCCAGCGCTTAAAAGCAACCTTTTGGCCACCAATAATTGAACATCAGGTTTTAAAGCGGCCAGTAAAGCGTAGCCCGGTAAAAGAATTAGTAAAAGTAGGTAGGGTACCAGGTTCTGTGGGTACTGGTTCAGGCTGGGTAGGAATAGAAACACCAGTGATAGAACGGTGAGTATCACCAGTATTTTCAGATCGGTGCTTTTGTTTTCTATCACCAGCTCATTCCTCCAAATAAAAATTTATCTTTATTTCTTTTATTATCTGGCTATTAATAAATCTATTTAAAAAAAACAAATCTTATATTTATTTAGTAGGCATTTTTGTTGATGAATCCCCTAATAAAGGTCATGAAGAATATTTTTAGGTCCAGTAACAGGGTCCAGTTTTCCACATAGTATATGTCATGCTCTATTCTTTTCTGGATGGAAGTGTTCCCTCTCCAGCCGTTTACCTGGGCCCAGCCTGTCATCCCAGGGCGTACATAGTGTTTAATCATGTATTTAGGCACCAGTTCCCGGAATTCCTCCACAAATATAGGGCGTTCTGGTCGTGGTCCGATGAGGCTCATATCCCCCTTGAGTATGTTGAAAAACTGGGGGAATTCATCGATGCTGGTTTTCCTTATGAAAGTTCCAATGCGGGTTTTACGGTCGTCGTCTTCAGTGGTCCATTGGGAACTGATATCTGCTTCTTCTTTCATGCTCCGGAACTTGTATATCTGGAATATTTTCCGGTTTAAACCCACTCTTTCCTGTTTATAAATTACGGAGCCAGGTGAGCTTATTTTAACCATCAATGCCGTGGCTATTATTATGGGTGAGAGGATTATGATGGCCAGGACGGCTGCCACACAGTCAAATATCCTTTTTAGAAACTTCTTATAGAGGTTGTCCAGCGGCACATATCTCACGTCTATAATGGGTATGTCGTCCAGCATGTCTATGTTAGGCCGGGCTGGGAAGTACTGGGAGAATTCAGGAATTATCACTGGTTTTGCTCCCTGTTTTTCGCATAGGTTTACCAGTTCCATGAGGTTGTGTTCATGGGGTGAGATAGTTATCACCACCCGGTCCAGGGGTTGCTTTAGGATAATATTTTCCATATCTGCAAGCCCTCCTATAACCTCTGAATTAAAGATTTTATGGCCTTTCTCTAGTTTATCATCCAGAAATCCGATGATGTTGTATCCTATGTAGGGGTTATCCTCTATTTTATGGGCGAATTTTGTTGCAAGCTCACCAGCACCAACTACCAGGATGTGTTTCCTATTAAAACCCCGTGATCTAATTACTCTGAGGCTGTTGCGTAAGACCATTCTCTCCCCAATAGTGAAGATGGTGCAGAAGGTTATGAAAGCCGCCAGTACTATTCTGGAGTAGTCCATTGCTTCCAGTAAAAAGAGGAGGGTGGTGAGGATCACCAGTCCGGTGAAGTTGGCTTTTATTATGTCACCTATCTCTGATACCAGGGTGTTGGTTCTGCGGGGCCGGTAAAGCCCGAAAATATAGTAAAGCACCATGAATAGAGGCATTATAAATATTAGGGGGATCATATAATAGGTAAATCCCCATCCACTTATTCCCACATTACCAAATACGCTGGTCTGGAAACGGAGGTACCAGGCTAATATAAGGGCCAATATGATTATTGCCATATCTGCCATTATAAGTGTAAAGTTGAAGTATTTTTGATTTTCTCTAATCATCTCTTATTCTCACAATTATCCTTAAAAATATAAATATCGAAATTATATACTATTTGTTTGTATATTATAACAAATAAGTTTCACATATTTAAAATATTTATCCCTTCAATCTGTGAATCAGCTTCTTCCATCCGTATATTCCCCATATACCCAAATAGATGAAAGCAGTTACAATTGCTGGCTGATCATCCCGATAATGTTTGTCATAGAAAAGTCTCATGGAATTGTAGAACTCATATAGGGCTTTGGACTGCCGGCCACTGCCGCCCTTATAATGGGTTATCCTGGCATCTCCATGGTAAACTATCTTCCACCCTTTCTCCTTAAAACGGTAGCACCAGTCTATGTCTTCACCATACATGAAGAAATCTTCATCCAGAAGACCCACCTCCTCCACTGCACTTCTTCTCACTATCATGAAAGCCCCGGAGAGGCTGTCAACTTCGTAGGTACCCTTCTCATCCAGATAGGTTAAGTTGTATCTTCCAAAACGTTTGCTTTTAGGTAAGAGTGCTGATAATCCGGTCATGCGGTAGAATGAAACTGTAACATCTGGGAAGCTCCTTTTACATGCCTTATCCAGACTGCCGTTCGGTAAAAGTATCCTGCAGCCCACCGCCCCTATTTCCGGGTTACTGGAGATTTTTATTAAACACTTCTCCAGACAATCATCCTGAACTGTAGTGTCTGAGTTCAATAATAGAACATAGTCACTGGTTATATTTTTAAGGGCTTTATTGTTGGCATGGGAAAACCCCAGATTTTCTGGGTTTTCAATGAATTTAACAAGTTCCTGGTCCTGGAAGTCCTCCTGAAGCCTTTTTAGACTGTCATCCTTTGATGCGTTATCCACCACGTGGATTTCGTAGGCAAACGGATGTTCCTTATTTATCACTGATTCTATGGTATTCCTGGTTAACTGGTAGGTCTGATAGTTTACTATGATGATGGATAGATCAATTGACATTATTTGGAGAACTCTCCTTTATTTTAATGTGATTTAGTTAGAAAGTAGTAAATTGTTATTC
>JAJRAE010000226.1 GCA_028682985.1 Methanobacterium sp. | reverse complement strand
TTAAAAATTGGTAATTTATAAAATAAATTTAATGTAATAAAACTAATTTTCCGCCAAATCTTTTAACTTGTTCAATGCCTCAGGCCAGCTTTCCTGCATAATATCCCGGTATTCTTCCAATACATCCACATCAACAATTAGCTCAGTAACTCCCTCCTTCTCCTGTAGGGTGTAATTTTCCAGAGCCCCATTCCATTTTTCGGTTTCTTCGCTGGAAATATCTTCTCTACCCTCGTCTATGATGCCCACATATTCGATGGAGACAAATTGATTGGGGCGGTTTTCTTTTATTTTACCAATCATACCGGATAAGTCACCTTTTTCATCTGGGGCCAGGAAGACGATTTTACTCCCCTCTTTCCAGTCTCCGATGTAATGTGAGCCAGGACCAAACATTTCAGTCCACTGGCGGTAAGTTTCATCGTCCAGCATGGTTTTCCAGACTTTTTCTTTTGGTGCATTTATCTCGATTTTGAATTGTAGTTTTTGCATAATTTTTTCTCCTTACTATTTTTCAGCCAATTCTTTAAGCTTTTGCAGGGCATTATGCCACATGTCCTGGTATATATCTTTATAATCATCTGGTATTTCCATAACTGGAGATAAATCTACCACCACTTCTGTCGTGCCATCTATCTCTTTAAATGTGTAATTTTCAAGCGCACCAGCATATACCGTAGCCTCTTCACTTGAAATATCTTCTTCCCCATCATGTACCATACCTATGTTTTCAAGGGAGATGAATTCGTACGGCCTATTTTCCTTTATTTGAAATACGGAACCGGACATCTTACCATTCTCATCAGGTGCCAGGAAAAGCATTTTACTTCCCTCACTCCAGTTACCCACGAAATGGGAACCAGGCATGAATACATCTGTCCACAGGGGATAGGTGTTCTCTCCTAACATCATTTTCCATACTTTTTCCTTTGGCGCGTTTATAACAATTGAGAAATGAATCTTTTCCATAATATCAACTTATTTTTTTTTTAAAATTCGTCTTTAATCTACTTATTTTCTCTCATAAGCCTGTTTTAACTGTTCTATGTCCAGCTTATTCATCTGGAGCATGGCATTCATCACCCTCTGAGATTTCTCCTGGTCCGGGTCACTTAAATATTCACCCAGTACTGTAGGAACGATTTGCCAGGACAGGCCAAACTTATCCCGAACCCAGCCCGGGCCCTGCTCTTCCCCATCCAGGGATAGCTTTTCCCAAAGCCGATCAATTTCACCTTGGGTTTCGCATTTAACAAACAGGGATACGGAAGGATTGAACTCGAAGTAGGGTCCGCCGTTCATGGCTATGTATTCCTGTCCATCCAGCTGGAAGGTAACTGATAATACCGAGCCGGCTGGACCAGGTCCCTCCTCACCGTAATACGTGGTGTCTAATATCTGTGAATTTGTAAAGAGTGTGGTGTAAAATTTAACAGCCTCCTCAGCCTTATCTTTGAATGTTAAGAAGGTGACTATCCTCTGCATAGTAATATAATCCCCCATTCATGCTATTAATTCCTCTTTCATCTTCTCCAACAGTTCGTCCAATCTTTGATATGAATCATTAACTCCTTCTTCCATACCAGACTGTAACATACCATCCCGGTCTTCTACAGATAGAAAAACATTTTTATTAACCATTCTGGTCCGATTATCCGATAAAGATTCTAATTCTAAAGACTGAAGTATAACATGCCCCTTTTCAGGGAGTCCTTCAAATTCGAAGGTACCTATAATTCTCTCAGGAGGTGTTACATCATGGTTTACGCCGTGAAATGCGAATTCATTCCCATCCTGGTCTGTCTGGATATATCTCCAACTTCCCCCGTCCCTTGACTCAAAAACATCAATCTCTGTGGTAAGCTCCCGGGGACCTATCCATTTTTTATATAAGTTAGGGTCAGTTAAGGCATTGAAGACAACTCCGCGAGGAGCGTTGAATTCTCTGGTAATTATCATCTCCTGTAAACCCGGTTCTGCAATAATTTGAAAATCATTTTCTCCCAATTACCTCACATCCATGTTATATTTTGCATTTCGATAAGCATTCATCGAGTTTATCAAGGGATTCAATCCATCCCTGACGCATATCATTTAATTCTGATTCATTGATATTTGAAACATCTGAATGTTTTATTGTAATTTTGGTTTTATTGTCCTGTTCTTCAAATGATATTTTAAGAAGCATTTCCATGGGAAAACCTTCGCCTAACTCATGATAGGTGGCTGGAACTATGTTACCTTCTTCATCGGCAAATGAATCTGTTACCACCAGCTTCCTAGGTGGATCGATTTCCTTGTATACACCTTTGCTGCAGAATGTTTCCCCATCAGGCGCCTGCATGCAGTTAAAATGTTCTCCACCAACTTTTAAATCGATTTTAACGACGGGTGTGATGAATTCTTTTGGCCCCCACCATTGCCTGAATATTTCAGGGTTTGTAAAAGCCTTCCACACCAGATCCCGTTTAGCGTTAAAAACACGGGTGATGGTTAACTCTTTTCCATCCATTAAATCACTTCCGGATTTTTTATAAATCAATGTTTTATATATTTTAATCCATTGGTTCAGGCTCTATAATGGATAGGACATTACCTTCCGTATCTTCGAAAGAGCCAGTAATTCCTATGCCTGGTATTTTCATTTTTTCGGTTATCATCTTCCCGCCTTCAGCTTCGATTTTTCGGGCGAAATCATCAAAAGAATCCACACCGATCACCGTGCCAATATTATCCTCTTCTTCTCTAGGATAAATGGCACCGTCTATTCCGGGTTCATCTTCTTCTCCGGCTGTAACCAGCCAGTAATCAAATTCACCCTCCCATTTCTGGATCTTCCATCCGAACACTTTGGTGTAGAATTCTATTGCTCTTTCCGGTTTATCTACAGGTATCTCGAAATGTATAATTTTTGGCATATTTTTTTATCTCCCTAAAATCAGATGATCAAAATTCATCCTAATTCAATA
>JAJRAE010000129.1 GCA_028682985.1 Methanobacterium sp. | reverse complement strand
TCCACATAAGGAAGCTGCTTTTATTCCTTCTGCCAATTCATGGAGAAGGTTTTCATCATCTTTTAATCCATTTCCCTGGGTGATGTCTGTTAATATGTCCAGCATCTGTTTGGTTCCTAATCGACAGGGGACACATTTACCACAGGATTCGTTCTGTACAAATTCCAGGAAGAACCGGGCTACATCCACCATACAGTTATCTTCATCCATAACCACTAATCCTCCGGAGCCCATTATTGCCCCAGCACAGATTAATGAGTTATAGTCTATGGTGGTGTCCAGGAATTTTTCTGGAAGACAGCCTCCAGATGGGCCGCCTATTTGAACCGCTTTAAACTGTCTATCCTCCTTAATCCCCCCTCCAATATCATATATAACTTCCCTCAATGTTTTACCCAGGGGAACTTCTATTAATCCTGTGTTTTTTATTTGTCCGGCTAATGAGAATGTTTTTGTCCCTTTACTGTCTGCTATTCCTTTATCTGCGAATTTTTCTGGGCCATGCTGCATTATCAGGGCTACGCTGGCCAGTGTTTCCACATTATTTATTACGGTTGGTTTGCCCCATAGACCAGATGTTGTGGGGAAAGGAGGTCTGGTTCGGGGCATTCCCCTCTCACCTTCGATAGATGCTATTAAAGCCGTTTCTTCTCCACATACAAATGCACCGGCACCTTCCTTTATTTTTATATCAAAATTAAATTCAGAATCAAGTATTTTCTCTCCTAAAAGACCATGTTCTTTCATCTGTAATATTGCATTTTTTAAACGTTTTAAAGCCAGGGGATATTCTGTTCTGCAATAGATATAAGCTTCTTTAGCACCAATTACATATCCTGCTATTAATATTCCTTCTAAAACAGAATGAGGATCGCTTTCCAGGAGTGATCGGTTCATGAAAGCACCGGGATCACCTTCATCAGCGTTGCATATGAGATATTTGGTTTCGCTGTCGGATTCTCTGCATAACTTCCATTTTTGTCCGGTGGGGAATCCAGCGCCCCCTCTACCCCTTAGACCTGATTTTTCCATGTTTTTAATGATTTCCTCTGGTTTTAATTTTAAAGCATTCATAAATCCGGTGTAACCATTCTTGGCCAGGTAATGCTTGATGTTGGTTGGGTCTATAAATCCGCAGTTACGGAGAATTCTCCGGACCTGTGGTTTTAAAACTGGTAAATCAAATAGTGGGGGTACCTCATTAAAATTTTGATTTAATTCTTCTATACTATCTTCATTTACTTCTACTTCACTGGCTTGTTCTACTTCATTGGCCGTGAAATAGTCTAAATCCACAGTTCCTATGGCGTGTTCCAGTAAAGGGTCTTCGCCGTTTATGTAAGAGTTCACCAGCTCTGCAGCAATTTTTGGAGTGACGTTACGATAAAAAATAGCAGGATTTCTTTTTTTAATTATAGTTATAATTGGTTCTGCGTAACAAAGACCTATACATCCCACTTCTATAATTCTGCATTCGCTCTTGATTTTTTGCAGTTCATATTCTATGGTGGTTTTTATGTTCTGTGCACCAGCGGAATTTCCGCATGTGGCAGAACCGATCAAGACTACTGGAGTATTGTTATTTAGTACATCCCTGTATTCCGCCTTTGACTGTTTTATAAATTCGTTGAAGTTCATCCATCATCCCATAAAATTTTGATTATTTATAAAAATTTTAATAAATTATGTAATATAAGCCCATTGTACTTTTTCCAATTTTATATTTTTCTCTCAAAATATTAAAAAAAATATATTCCCTTTAAAACATAATATAATAGGAAGATGAATTTAAAGGGTGTGATTGAATGTCAAAAAAACTGGAACATAAAAAATTACCTCCACATTATATAAGTATCAGAGAGCGTTTTGGAGATTTTGGGAAAATACTGGCAGATCTAGGGCAAAACGTGAAAGATTTAGGTCCTTTAGATAATAAAACATGTGAATTAGTACAACTGGGAGCAGCAGCCACTCTAAGATCTGAAGGAGCAGTGCACAGCCATGCCAGAAGAGCCGTAGAATCAGGTGCATCTCCAGAGGAAATTTATCAGTCCGTAATTATCTTAACAGGTACTATAGGCTTTCCAAATGTTGCTGCGGCAATTTCCTGGATTGATGACATTTTTGAAGACTAAAAATATAATTAAATTTTTTTTTAATCCTTATTTACAAGCTTGATCAAGTATCAAATTATTAATGTAGATATATTCTTAATAAATTAGACATTTCTTCTAATGAATTTAAAATAATTAAACTTAAATTCTTATTTTTTAAATTATTAATTAAAATTATTAAAAATTAATTTCATTACAGTTAAATCCTAATAATATTGTTGAGGTTGTTTAAATGCAAGAAATGGTTAGAAAAGTTAACGCTTTAAGGGTTCAGGATGATGTGTCCCAATTTGAGGAGACAATCGTCTGTGATGAGGAAGTTGAGCTTTTTATCAATGAACAGGTATCCAGAAGATTTTCTATCAGTCCCACATATCTTGAGGAATTTGCTGCGGGATATCTCCTAGGAGAAGGATTAGCTGTATCTGTAAATGATATTGCCAAAATCGATGTCCAGGATAATAATATTAACATTGAAATAGATCTTGCTGATTTTGATATCCGAAAAGAGCTGGTTGTAGGTTCAGATTGTTTTGGAGGCTGGAGAAGGAAGATTGAAATGGTAGATAAAGTTGAATCCGACTTCCAGGTATCTAAAGATGAAATTTTTAGTGCTTTTGCTAAATTAAAAGATTCAGCAAAGGTTTGGAAGGAAACTGGGGGTACTCACATCGCTGGTATCGTATATAAGGATAATTTTAT
>JAJRAE010000106.1 GCA_028682985.1 Methanobacterium sp. | reverse complement strand
CTTTATAGGCTTCTATGCAGAAGTGCCTTTCTAAGAAATAGAATAATTTTTTCTTTTTTTTATTTTTTTATAAATCTTCAAAAAAAATAATTTAATTATTTTTAAAAAAACCAATGGTTAATTAACAATTCTTTAATGCGTCTTCCACAAATTCAGTTTCCTTAATTTTGCGTATTATTTTACAGGAACTGTCCAGAGACGATTTTTTATAACCTTTTATCCTAACCACCTCTGCTTTGAGATTCCTGCTGCGGAGTTCTTCCCTTAATATTTCCAGGTCAAACTTCTGATCGGGGCCTATGGTGATTATATCAGGGTCTATATCCTTAACCACCTTGAACATGTCGGTGCTGCTTCCCAGATAGGCTTCATCCACTGGTTTTAGCATTTTAACCACCTCTAACCTCTGTCCCTCGTTAACTATGGGCACCCTCTTTCTGGCTCTTACTGTGGAATCCCGGGCCACCACTACCACCAGTTTAGCATCCTTACCCCCCAGATCTTTGGACTCCTGTAGATAATATCCGTGGCCAGGATGTATTAAATCAAAGGTCCCTGTTGCCATTATAACTTTAATGTTGATCACCTTTTCTAGAATTAATAATTATTAATATTAAAATCTAATTATTCTTCTTCTTTTAGCCTGTTCTTCAGGTTTCCCCACATATACTGTTCAGGTCCGCACCCAGATACCATTATGTATCTCTGGGATGATTCCTTTACCAGTTCTTTTATCTGTTCAATTCTTCTATCCATATCCTCATGGGGTACTGGATAGAATTCTGCCGGTATCTGTTCTTTAATGATCTCATAATACTCACGGGCGGCATCTATTGATTCCCTTCCCGGCACCACATATACTTTATGGGGATTAAGAGAAATGATGGAACTCAGATGATCCTCAAATATTTCATCTTCACCTTCATCAGGGGTGGTGTAAATAAATGCTGTCTCTGACGCTGTTTCCTGACCCAAATATGTCTCGAAAAATTGTATATTAGCCTTTAAGGCATCTCCATTATCGCCCTGACCCATTCCAACCATCTTATCTCCCTTTATCTGGAATATCTCAAAACGTCCAGGAGGTAGAATGGATAGATCCAGAGAATTTGCGATCTCCTTAACCGTGCCTTCAATTCTCTCAGGATGTGGTGTAAAAGAAATATAGGTTATAGCTGCGCAGAGCAGGTTATATAAGTTATGAACTCCAAATGCCGGTAGATCCACAGGAAAATCTATTTTCACCTTTTCTCCGGTAGGGTAATTAAACACTTCTCCTTTAAGTTTAACCTGCCAGCGGTCCTTACCAGTGTTTAGCTCAGTTAATTTCAGGGATGGTTCTGGGCGACTGAAACCACAGCTGCACTGATATATTCCCCGATGATTTAGATATCTTTTAGAATAAGTCAAATTACTGTTACATATTGGACAGAACACATCTCCAGTTAGAGGTGTTTTATCCTCTATATCCAGTTCCAATCCATAATAGTTTACCTTGACATCCTTCTCTTTTTCTTTACCTATGTAAGTTGTTCTTGGGTCATCTGCGTTGGAGATAATTATTCCCCTCTGCATGGGGGTTGAGAGTAACTGTTTGGCCTTAAGATATTCCTCGAAAGGATTTTTAACACCGGCAACCTGGCTGTGCTCCCGTGATACGTTAGTGTAAACCACACCTACCGGATCCACTATTCTGCACACCGTATCTGGAATTGCATGTTTAACATCCCTTATACCATATTCAAAAATCCCTATATCTTTATCATCAGTTAAAAGACCGGTTACTATGGCGTTTATGGTATTGCTTTCGTAGTTGTATGTTATATTGGTATCATTGGCCATTAAAAGCGCTGTTATCTTGGTGGTGGTGGTCTTACCATTGGTACCGGTGATTATAACCGAACCAATATTAAGTTTCCTGGCCAGGTAATTAACACACTCCATCTTACCGATCCTTAGATAGAGATGTCCCGGGAAACTCTTTCCCATACCACTTCCCAATTTTATGAAAACTTTGGATAGTTTAGCGATGGATTCAGCGGTTTTACATCTGATACTGTGAAAAATCAACATGATCTTAATCCTTTCTTTTATTATTATTTATAATGTTAGTAATTAAGTAAAATATGATTTCTGCCCAAAAAAGTAAATTAAACGTCTTTATATAAAAATATATAGACCAATGAAAATGTATGTTAATTTAATCTAAGAAAGTCTGATTTTATGATATTAATTAGGGGAATCGGAACCAATCCTTATATCGGGGTGGGAAGGGTTAAGAAAATAGAAACCCTGCATGATCTCCAGAAACTGGAGGGAGGGGAGATAGTGGTAGTCTCCAAAGCTTCACGCGACATGTTATCGCATCTCCAGAAAGCAGGGGGAGTAATCACCGACTATGGTGGTATAACCAGCCATGTGGCCATAGTTTTAAGAGAGTTCGGAGTGCCCTGTGTAGTTGGAACAGGCACCGCTACCCTGGTTCTGGAAGAAGATTCCATAGTGACATTAGATGGTAAAACAGGTAATATTTATCTGGGCTTTATGGATCTGGAGGAAGAGAAGGAGTTCCTGGAAATATTCAACCCTGCTACCAGAATAAAGGTTAACCTGAACGTGCCTGAGATCGCGGGTAAGGTGGCTCCCTATGCTGATGGTGTAGGCTCTCTTCGTATTGAAAATATAATAATTAGAACCGGTAAACACCCCCAGGTACTTCTTGATGAAGGAAAGTTAACTGATGTATTAACTGATGGTGTTAGGGTAATAGTTGATGCATTTTATCCTAAAAAAGTGTTTTTCAGGACTTTTGATATTCCCACTGATGAATTGAAACATCTGGAAGGGGGAGAAAATGAACCCTTTGAGCATAACCCACTTTTAGGGTCACGAGGTATTAAAAAGGATTTGAACAATCCTCCAATACTGGAAG
>JAJRAE010000225.1 GCA_028682985.1 Methanobacterium sp. | reverse complement strand
GCCAGCATGTTTATCTGCAGGTCACGCACCGGGTTGAAGGAGTCCGCTCCCAATTCTTCCAGTAACCTGGCAGAAGCAGGATTACCATGACCGGTATGTGCTGAAACCTTGAAGTGCATATTGTTGGGTAATTCACCGGTTTTTCTCATTTTCCCCAGAACCCACAAAAGGCCTTCATCATAAACCACTATTCCACGGACTCCCAGTTCTGCCGCTCGTTTAACATCCTCTACCGCGTACAGGAGATTTTCATATCCCCTTAAACGGTACCCGATCCGGGCCCCCTCTTTAGTATGGGCTGAAGCACTGGTATCATAGGTAGCCCGAGGTCCGACGCTCAGAAACAGTTCCAGATTAGCATTCCGGGCTAGCTGCATCATCTCCTCTATTTCAGAATCTGTAAGCAGCATTATGCCCCGTGTCTGGGTTACACGATGCAGGGTAACGCCATAGTCCTCTGCTGCGTCCAGGAGGGATGCCATGGGTTCTGGCTTCTGGATGCCCGGCACCTCGAATCGGTACTGAGCACCATCTGGAAATCTGAGTCTGGAATCAACTATCTGTCCTAATTTTTTAATCCCCAGTGTTTTAAGATAATCTGGCGAATTCAAAAGATTTCAACTCCTCTTAAACTTTTTTTTGGAAATTTAAAAGCGATTTTTGGTCTTCAAAATTGATTTATTTCATCTATAAAATGATTAATATTAGTGAATGTTTCAATATTTTCAGTTATGTGTAAAACTTCAGTATCCACTTTTGGATTTAAATTTCTAAATTTCTGATATAAATCTGATTTATTAAGGGGATTTTCAGGTTCTCCATAAGGTAAATCAATTGTTTTCTCGTATAAATCATTCAGTGTTTGGATGGATACTCTGGATGGGCGATTTAATGGATATTTTTTGTTAAGATTCAAATCTTCTTTTATTATTATTTTTTGAGATAAATTAATAATTTTTTTATTAAATTCGATATCTTCAGGATGATAATTAAAATCATCAATGGTATTTAACCCATTATACTCATTTAAAAGAGCAAATGCCATGGATACTGGTAAACTCTGCCTGAGTGCTTCGGTACTTGTAGGATTATAATTATCATGTTCCGCTGCTATTTTATAAGTGCTGACCGTTATTTCTCTAATTTTCCCGGGGTTTATTTGATTTTCTTTAACCAACTCTAATAATGCATCGATACTGCTGTGCAAATGTCTGCAGATCGGGTATATTTTAAAATAAACTTCTAAGATTTTATAATCTTTAAGTAGAATATCTAAATCTGTTTCAGTAGGATCTATTTCATTTTTTAAAGCTTGGTTTATTCCATTTGCTCCTGCGGGGCCAACTGCAGACATAACTTTAAAGAATCCTTCATCACCTTCTAGAATACTATTAGCTCCTGTAAAACCCTTCTTTGCAAGTAAGGCTGATAACACACCTGATTGAGCTGCCTTGCCGGCGTGTAAATGTTTCCCCATTGAACCAGAATGGTCAGATTCAAGTAGACCCGCTGCCTGCGTCCCAGCTAGACCAAGAGCATTAATTATTTGTTCCTGATTTAAATCCAAAGCTTTGCAAGCTGCTGCCGCAGCTCCCAGTGCACCACAGGTGCCGGTGGTGTGAAATCCCCTGTTTCTATGTTCAGGATTAACCATCATGCCCAGTATTATGGCCACCTGATAGCCCACCACTATGGATTCTATGAGTTCTTTCCCAGTTTTATTACGGGATTCGCACAGGGCAAGGGCTGCTGGGATAACACTTGCTCCGGGATGGATTTGGGCCAGACGATGGCCGTCATCCAGGTCAATTGAATGAGCGAATATTCCATTGGCCAGGCCCGCATCCAGGGCGCTGGTTTTGCCATGACTTATTACTGTGGATTCATCACCTGTTTTAATTATGCTCTTTATAGCTTCAGCACTTTTAGTTTTTGTTCCCTTTAAAGTCACACTCATAAAATCGATTAAACAATCTTTAGTTTTAGTTATAACGCTTTCCGGGAGATTATCATAACTGGTGGATCGGATGTAGTCTGCTAGTTTTGAGGTTAACATTGAACTCTTACTTTCTTTAGTATGCTTTAATTTTTAAACCTGATCAATGGTTTGCTCAGATGTCTCCTGGCTGAGGGTGGAACTTCATAGAATCCTTTCTCTATTGTTCTTTCCACTTTCTCCAGGACTTTTTTTCCATCTCTCAATTTACGGCCGCACTTCACACATTTAAAGCCCTTATCTCTCCCGGCGGATTTCATTCGCTTACCACAATCACAAAGCGGGTTAACTGCTTTATAATCCTTTGCAGGTTCTATCAACTGGAATTTCTCCACGTTCAGGGTTCCTTTTTCACCTATTCCGCCGTAAACCTTTAGGTGATCTCCTTTTCGCAGTTCTTTAAATATTTCCCGGAATCCCTTGGTGGGTTCGTAGGCGGCGCATTCAATACTCCCCGAGTCATCCTGTAGAGTCAGGATAACGTGGCCTCCTTCAATTACATGGGGATTTTCTGCAACCTGACCTTCTATTATGTAGCATTTGTATTTCTCCATATCCAATATCTGACCAATCTTTATTAGATGCTGGTCGGTGTGCTGGTTGGTTTGAAATATAGCAGTTCTTTCCATTGGTTCGCATAATTCAATCATTTCATGGGCTTTTTTAATACAATCAGGATTTTCTCCCCGGATACCGTATAGTATGGGGCAGGGGGTGTGGGGTTCTATGGTTATGTAACCTTCTTTGTCATCTAGATTATCGAAGGTGCAGGGATAAGTTACATAATCCATTTCACGTACTGATTCATATTTTATCCTTCTCTTAGTACCGTAATTAGCCGGCATACGGTAGACTAAAAGTTCAAACGTACTATCATCTAAAGGGCATCCTATGGCGGCTAAAGCCCCTATTATGCCTCTTCCCTTTTTAATTTTATAAAATTCCGCTCCTATTTCATTTGCCAGTTTCTCTGCCTCTTTTATGGTGACCATATTCTGCACCGTGTTTATGGTGTAGTCTTTAAGTTTATCAGGTAATTGTATTTCTGATTTTGGGGTATCTGTTTTAACCTTAAAAAAAACCACTCCCGGGTTGGTGTTCTCCTCATGGAGGTGTGATAATTGCTTAACCCGATTAAGAATAATATTTTTTACTTCCTCAAATTCCTCCCCTGATTTTACCAGGAGTTTGAATGACACAGCTCCATTCCCACGGGTTTTAAATCGGGCAAAGGGATTTAATCTTATTAAACGCGGATATCCCATGATCTGGAAACCGTAATCTTTAAGTTCATCCATGATCACAGCACT
>JAJRAE010000135.1 GCA_028682985.1 Methanobacterium sp. | reverse complement strand
TGATTATGTTCTCCGGTTTAAATTCTGCAGTTATAAAATAAACATGCTCTTCTTCATCTAAAACTTCATTGAAAGTGTCTTTCCACAATTTTTCAAGTGGAAACATTTCATATAAGCTTTTATTCTTTAAAAGCCCGTATTCATTTTTTATATCTGCATAATTTTGTTTTACTTTCCTTATTGAATCATTGAGTTCTTTAATTTTATCCTTCAGGTTTTCTTTTTCGTCGGCAAGTAGTTGCTTCTCTGAAACCAATTTTTCAGTGAGTGTAGAAGTATTCGCTTTTTCCCTGAGAAGATTATTTATCCTTTCTTCCTCTTCAACTAATTTCTCTTCCATTTCCCGGTATTTTTTGATATAGGCTATGGATAAGAGACCGGAGCGGATTATGGCATTTTTTATTTCGATTCTAATAATTGCCGGATCAAGATATTCCACATCATGTCCAAAGGGAAGTTTCATTCGTTCAATATGACCAACTTCATCCTTAAGTAAATTTTGATACCTTTCAGCAAG
Organism: Methanobacterium sp.; assembly: GCA_028682985.1. Classification (GTDB taxonomy): domain Archaea; phylum Methanobacteriota; class Methanobacteria; order Methanobacteriales; family Methanobacteriaceae; genus Methanobacterium_A. The sequence goes on along the minus strand of JAJRAE010000135.1, from coordinate 2,371 downwards.
CTCCCGGCCTGAAGTATCCACATCTGTGGCAATTAAAAGAATGTCCGCCCCTCTTGCAGCTTTTTTAGCTATTTCAGGGTTGGTGGTTGGTATAATGGAGGATATGGTGATGTGGTATTCTGCACCCAGGGCAATGTTCTGCATGGCCCGTGAAATGCTCTCCACATCTGATGCCCCTTCAACGATAATCCTAACATCAATGGGGCCTTTATTTTCCATATTTATTTCAACCTATTTTAAAATTAGATTTATCTCAATCTGTATCCTGTTATTTTCTTATTCTGCCAGCTATAACTGCGGATTCTTTTTGATCTTCCAAATCCACATGCTGCGCAGAATTTTTTTCTGGCATTGTAAGAATTTTTCCCACATCGTCTGCATCGTATGTGGGTTTTTTTATTACGTTTACCAAATGATGGTGTACCTTTCATTAATATTTCTCCTTATAAAAACTGAATATCCATTAAATTTCTAATTAAAACTAGCCTGGAGATATGTATACTATGTTATCTCCTCTTATGAGAACAATACCTAATCTTCGGGCGGTTTCTCCGCCTTCTAATTCTTCAGCGTCGTTTAAAACTAAGTTCATGTGCATGTCAAAACTTTTCAGGCTTCCTCTAAATTCACGTCCGCCTTTGAGCTTTATCAGTACCTGGGAATTTAATGCTTTACCTAATACATCCAGTGGTCTTGATGTATTAACATTCTTCTGTGTATTCAAATTTATCACCTTTCCTATAACTTGATTGTTGGTGGGATTTATATTTAAATGTATGGATGTTATCCATATCCCTTTAAATTAACAAATAACCTATTTTGCATATGAAAATTGATATAGAATAGAATGTATGGAATTATTTATGGAATAAATAGGATATATTAGTATTGATTTTTTCTATTTAAAAGTTTAACCGATATTATATCATCCTTAATTTTTATACTTGATTTTTTTTATATAATTATATTAACCCTATTAGTACTTTTGGGATAATTTAAATTTTTTACTTGAATTATCTTTTAAAGAGTTTGATTAATAATATTAACAATGATATAGTTGAAAAAAAATTAACTTAACAAAATCATTATATTACAGAAATGTGTAGGTGTGGTTTTAATTAAAATCAGGAAAAGATATCATCTTAAAAAGAAGAAAATAAAAGAAGTCAAGGAACAATTAAAAGATTATTCCATTTTAATTCCATCTGAAGCTATTGTGGAAATTATAAAAAGCAACCTTCCGGATATTGTTCTGATAAATGGCGAGCCATTGATTATGTTTGTTGATGATGAGGCATTCCCCACATTAAAAGGGGCTTTAAAGGCTGATATAAAAACAAAATATGTGGTGGTGGATATGGGTGCTGTTAAATTCATGGCCAAAGGTGCGGATGTTATGTCGCCCGGAATCACAGAAGCAGACCCTCTGGTTAAGGAAGGGGATCTGGTCATTATTATAGATGAAAATCACCGAAAACCACTGGCCATTGGACGTAGTTTAATTTCCGGCCCTGAAATGGTTCAAAATAGGGAAGGGAAGGCTGTTAAAACTTTACATTTCATTGGCGATGAAATATGGAATCTGGAAATTTAAATTTATAAAAAAATAAAACCGCAAAAAATTGTAAGAATTTTAATTCTCGAAAGAATGTTAAATCTATTCAAAATATTATAATAATAAATGCTCAGGAGAATTTTATGATACAGTTAAGATATTCCTCTGGTAAAGTTCTGGATGAGAGGGTTCATAAGGTGGGTTTACTAGCTCTGGGGTCACACCTGGAGAATCATGGCGCAGCCCTGCCCATTGATACCGACTCTAAAATTGCAGCCTACCTTGCCTTGCAAGCATCTTTAAAAACTGGTGCAAAATATTTGGGTATTTTATATGCTGCCGCAGAATACAGTTACGTAAAACACGGTAAACATATGACACCCCAAGAACTTGCAGAAAAAAGATTGAAACCTACACTTAAAGCTGCCAAAAACTGTCTAGATCTGGAAATGGTTGTATTAGTAAATGGACACGGAGGAAATGTAGCTGTTAAAAACTACTTAAATGCCCTGGAAAAGGAGCTGGACCTTAAAATTTTGTTCAACAATAAAATCGTGGAAATAGAAGGTCCTCACGCCGCTACAGGAGAATTATCCATGGGAGCCGTACTGGGCATACTAGATGAAACCAGGCTGGACGAACACTGCAAATTTGAGGAATACCCTGAGGTGGGAATGGTTGGCCTTAAAGAAGCGAGTGCAGAATCAAAGGGTATAAATAATGGAGCTTTGGAGATTTTAAATGCTGGTGTGTGTGTAGATGAGGAATTAGGGGAATACCTGCTAGAAACCGCCGTTGAAAGTCTGGTACAAGATG